>JAGLWT010000083.1 GCA_023133295.1 bacterium
GTTTGAAGTGTATAGAAAGGGATCCGTTGGAATAGCTGTTTCGTATTTAACCAAATACGCAAATGCAATAAGATATAGGTTTATTCTGCTAAGTAGCAAAGACATGGCGCCCTTTACAACTTCAATGTCTTGATACAGCATCATTATTTGAAATAACTTCGTGTTTATCGTATAATACCCCATAAAAATTTAGGAAAGAATAATGGTACATTGGAATTATCTCGATTGGGAAGAAATGATAGATGCAGCGGAGAAGTTCTTCAAACAGAAGCTATCTCCCGGAAAGAAGGTTGTCCTCGTGCATCACGGCGACGCGGATGGTGTGACATCCGGGCTTTATATTACCCGTATTGTCGAAAAGATCACTCAAGCTCCCCTGGAGCATATTATCTGGGTTTCAACCAAATCCTATAAGATGAAACAGGAAAGGGCCTTAATAGACAGTATTTCCCCGGACATCCTTATCGTAACAGATCTTGACCTGGGTAAGGAGCGTGACCTGCTTCATCATTGGTCGGCTACCATTGACGCTGTCTTTATGTATGACCATCATAATATCGGTGAAGATTACAGAGATACGATCCCTCATTCTATCGAGTATATAAATGCGAGAATGCTGGGGTATGAAAATATCTGGCATCCTGCTTCATTCTTCGGCTATGAGCTTAACCGCCGATTCTTCAAGGAGGAATATGCATGGGTGGCGGCGATCGGGCTTCGCGGAGATCACGCATTCTTTTCTGATGAATATACCGAGCTTCAAGGGATTATTCAAAAAGAGAATCCTGAGTTATTGGAGCCATTGGAAGGCCATGACTACAAGAATCTTCTGGAAAAGTGCGTATATTATGTCAATGCCGGATTCTTCCATCATCCCGACATGCATGAAGCAACAGCTTTCCGTGTCCTGGCAAAGGCCCTGGAGCTGAATGACCCCTCTTTTATTTATTCAGGTGATGATGTTTCCGCCGACCTGACAAGAAAGCGCCGGGAATTGAAAGAGGAAATACAGAGAATTTATGCCGCCTCAAGTGAACTGGCGGAGTTTTGTCCCGACCGCGAGTTGATAATCTATAAGATCGATACATCGCATTATATTCTGGGAGTGATCGCTTCTAATCTTGTCAAAGACAATCCCAATAAGGTGGTTCTCATTCTCAATCAATTCGGAACAGAAATTTCCGGTGAGATAAGAGAAGGTGAGAACGCCGATAAGAATCTGGTGCAGATGATGCTGAAAGTGAAGGATAAAGATTTCCCTTACGGCTCTGTGGGCGGCCATCCGCGCGCAGCCGGCTGTCTATTTGATGCAGAACATGAAAAGGACTTCAGGAGAATCTTTTTAGAGGCGTTCGATGAATCTATTTGATCTGATCGGCTCCATCCTCATCATTTCCGGTGCAGTGGTCTTTTGGAAAAAGGGCATTCTCGGGGTATTGCTCCCTGTATTTGCAATCGTTACATCCATGTGGATGTCATTCAATTTCAGTTTACCCATCATTAAGATCTTCGGCAGCGGTATGGTCAGGATCGTTGGCGAAAAACCCTGGGTGGGTTATATAATCGCGTTTTTATTGTATCTTCTTGTGATAGGACTCATAGCGTTCATCATAAAGAATTTTATAAATGTCACACCATTGAAGATAATTGATTCCATTCTGGGAGGCGGTTTCGGCATTATCCTGTCCTCTCTTTTAATAATGGTCGTGATGTATATTATGCTGCAGATCGGCGGCGGCATCGGGAAATATGTTAAGGAATCAGTGTTGTATTTCCCTGTTTTCAGAGGATTTCTCCAATAGGAGTTTAAGATGAAGGTTACCCTGGATGGAAAGGCCGTTGATTTCGCCGATAAGGCGGAATTGTTCAATGAGCTTAATAAAGGCGGTTTGATTATCGCATTTGAAATTAACGGAGAGAGTGTTGACCTGTCCACCGAAATAAAGGACGGCGATAAACTCGCGCCCATATATTATGAGAGTGATCAGGGGAAGCATATTTTCTGGCACACATCCGCGCATATTATGGCGCAGGCCATCAAAAGGATCTACAAGGATGTTAAGCTCGCCATCGGCCCCGCGATCGAACATGGCTTCTATTATGACATTGATACAGAGGCAAAGATCACCGAAGAGGATTTTCCCAAGTTAGAAGCGGAATTCAAAAAGATAGTTAAGGAAAAGATAAAATTATACAAAGAAGAGATATCCACCGAAGCATTGAAGAAGATCTATTCCGATGCAGGCAATCCCTACAAGGTGGAGATCATTTCCGAGATAGAGGATCCCAATGTAACCATATACAAACAGGATGATTTCTTTGATCTTTGCCGCGGACCACATCTGGCTCATACCGGGCTGATAAAGAGTTTCAAGGTATTATCAGTTGCCGGTGCCTATTGGCGCGGAGATGAAAAGAATAAGATGCTTCAGCGCCTTTACGGAATATCCTTTCGCAGTAAAGATGAGATGAACGGGTACATGGATTTCATCAAAGAAGCCGCGGAAAGGGATCATAGGAAGCTTGGAAAAGACCTTGACCTCTTTTCGATCTTTCCCGAAGCCGGCCCCGGCCTGGTGTTCTGGAAGCCCCGCGGCGCATATATGAGAATGCAGATAGAAGACCTCTGGAAAAGAGAACATCTTAAGGAAGGTTATGACCTCCTCTATACTCCGCATGTCGCAAAGCGTCATTTATGGGAGACCTCGGGCCATTATGAGTTCTACCGTGAAAATCTCTTTCCCGATATGGAATTTCCCGAAGGGGACGAATACCTGATACGGCCGATGAATTGCCCGTTCCATATCCTCATATTCAAGGAAAAACTGAGAAGTTATAAAGAACTGCCCATAAGATACGCGGAGTTGGGAACAGTGTATAGATACGAAAAATCCGGAGTTCTGCACGGCCTTATGCGTGTCAGAGGGTTCACACAGGATGATGCTCACATCTTCTGTGAGAGAAAGCATCTTGCCGAGGAAGTATACAAATTACTTGATTTCTCCGTTTTCTTCATAAAAAAATTCGGTTTCAAGGATTTCAAGGTGTACCTTTCCACGATGCCCGAGAAGGCGGTCGGCGATCCTAAGGATTGGGAGAAGGCGCAACAGGCATTGGAAAACGCCGTTAAGAAGTACGACATCCCATATGAGGTTGATGAAGGCGGCGGCGCATTCTATGGCCCGAAGATCGATATCAAGATCAAGGATGCCATCGGCAGAGAGTGGCAGACCACTACCATACAATTTGACTTCAATCTTTCCGAGCGTTTTGATATTAACTTCGTAAATGATAAGGGTGAAAAGGAACGCCCGATACTGATCCACAGAGCCCTCTTGGGTTCTCTTGAGCGTTTTTTCGGCGTTTTGATCGAACATTATAAGGGTGATTTCCCGCTTTGGCTTTCTCAAGTCCAATGCGTCATTTTACCCGTAAACGATGATCTGCAACCATATGCGCAGGAGGTTCGGGAGAAACTCGAAGCAGCAGGATTGAGGATAGAGGTAGATCTTAGAAATGAGCGGCTTGGATATAAGGTGCGCATGGCCAGGTTGAACAAGACACCCTATTTTATTGTTGTTGGCGAAAGTGAAAAGAGCAGCTCATTGATAAAGCCGACCGGAAGACGGGAAGGCCAGATGGAAGCAATGACTATTGACAATTTTGTAGAGATCGTCAAAAAGAGGTTGAACAGTGAGTAGAGAATTGGATAAAGGTATGCCGCAGAAGAACAATGATAATTTGCTTGATTGGGCAAAAAAGAAACAGGATATTGTAGGGAAATTAACCCCGATCGAATTAAAGAACAAAGAGTTCTCCAAAAAGCTGAAGGGATACGATGTTAATGAGGTAAATGAATTCATTACCGAAGTATACGAGAATTATAAAGATCTTTTCCGTGAAAATGCCCTGCTTAATGAAAAAATATCTCGTCTTGTGGAGGAGTTGACCCGCTACAAAGAGATGGAAGAGAAGATGAATTCCGCCATAATGAATGCCCAGACCATGGGAGAAGACCTAAGGTTAAGAGCGCAGAAGGAAGCTGAAGATAAGATCGCAGCAGCCGAGAAGAATGCCAAGGAGATCCTTGATAAGGCGGCGGTGGGATCAAAGCAGACTACGGAAGAAGCGGCAGCGATGAAAGCGAAGCTGCTTTCCGAAATGGAAGAAATGAAATCCACATACCTCGGTGAAGTGAATCGGCTGAAAACCTACAGGGACGAACTTCTCAAGGAATTGAAGCACTTCTTTCAAAAAAAGGCAGGGGAACTTCAGAAAATAGTAAATGAGATAAAAAGTGAAATTAAAGATCAAAGTCATACCGAAAGCACGCAAAAAGATGATCAAAACAGGCAATGACGGCGTGATCAAGGTATATCTGAACTCACCGCCCGCCGACGGTAAAGCAAATAAAGAGCTCATACAATATCTGTCCGGAGAATTGTCCATCCCAAAGACCTCGATAACCATTATAAAGGGTGCCTCTTCCAGGGATAAGGTTTTGGAGATACCGGACGGGACTGATATAACGGTATTGCATTGATGAATGTAGACATTAAAAAGCAGCTTGAGATCATAGAAGAAAAGAATCTAAGTAAATTCGCTGCAAAGAGCAGTAAAACCCTGGGTCGCAGGAGAAAAGAAAAACCCTCCACGGTGCGAACGGCATTTCAGCGTGACCGTGACAGGATCGTACATTCAGAGGCCTTTCGGAAATTAAAACACAAAACACAGGTCTTTATCTCCCCGGAGAAAGACTTCTACAGGACCCGGCTTACACATACGATAGCAGTATCTCAGATCGCCCGGACGATTGCGCGTGCTTTACGGCTAAATGAAGATCTGGCCGAGGCCTCCGCACTGGGCCATGACCTCGGACATACGCCCTTCGGCCATGCAGGCGAAAAAGCTCTTGCGGAGCTATTTTCAAAGGGATTCAAGCATTCTCTTCATTCTCTGAGAGTAGTTGAGAAGCTGGAAAAGAGGGGAAAAGGGCTTAATCTCACTACGGAAGTGCTGGACGGTATTGTGAAACATTCAAAGGGCCCCAGCGATCTTCAGCGTGATATGAGTACCTTCAATAAGCCAATCACACTTGAGGGGGTCATTGTCAGGATCTCGGATTCGATCGCGTATATCAATCATGATATCGATGATGCGATCATTGCGGGCATCATAAAGCCTGGAGATATCCCCAGGAAGGCCTCGAAGCTGCTGGGAAGCCGTTATTCTCTCCGTATCGATTCAATGGTCGAGGGTATCGTTCAGGAGAGTTACGATAAGGGTAAGATCCTTATCCCCGATCATGTACTGAAGGGAATGAACATACTCAAAGATTTTCTTTACAACACCGTTTATCCTCATCCGAAGATAGCGAAATATACGGACCGCGGCGCGCAAATGACCATGTTTATCTACAAATATTTTCATAAGGAGCCAGATCACTTTTTAAAGATCTGCAAGCAGTTCTTTGAGAAGGACGGTTTTTCGCAGAATGTTGTGGATCATATCGCTTCTCTTTCCGATATTGAAGCGGAAAAGCTCTACAAGAAGCTCAAGCAAAGGAAACCAAAGCGGTCCTGAGATCGTTTACATTGATACAGCCACGGTCGCTGTCATATACCCCTTTTATATATAGCGGTTTTGACGGATCCCTTTCTCTGAGGAATTTCTCCGCGATCTTCGGCATCAATGTGCATTCAAATTCCCTGCATTGATTGGCCATGGTGATAAATACCATCCACTTACCCTGTTTTGTCCGTATCCTCCTGTATTTGGTTACATAGCCCCTTATACTTACGGTATTGCCGTTGATCTTGTAGATCAGCGGAAGGCGAAAGATATAATTAAGAAAATCACCGTTATAATATATGCTTGAATCTTCGGCAAATGCCGTCCTATCCCTGTATCTGAAGAGTTCGCCCGCCTTCTCTCCGGCTGCTGCCCTGTAGTAGCTCTGTGTGAGCTGCTCCATCGGCCCGTAGGAGCAGAATGCCCCTGCCTGTATCAATGCCAGCATAATGTCCGCCGGCGGCTTATTGCCTGTTTTGACCGCTCTTCGGTAAAAGCTTTCCAAGGAGGGAAATACCGCGGCTGAGGATGAGGTGATCTCCTCCAGGTGCTTTGCCCATTTGATGCTGATACCTTTAATGGAGAGATAACCTGAGATTATACGGCTTTCAGAGATCGAGAAGAACGCTTGGCTTCTGTTTATATCCGGCGGCACAACCTCTATCTTATTCCTAGCGGCATCGAATATATAATTTTGGATCACTCCCGGCATATCAATGAAATTGTTCAGCAGGTTCTTGAAGTAAAAAAGCGGTTCATTGGCCTTGAGATAGGCGCAGCAGTATGCTAAAAGGCCGTATCCAGCGGCATGCGACCTATTGAATCCGTAGGAGGCGAATTTTTCCAGAAAAGTCCAGATCTTTGCTGCTTCACGGCTATTGCCGGTATTGTTCTCGCCCATCCCTTTTATAAATCTTTCTTTCATCCTCGCCATCTTCTTACGGTCTCTGGCCGCCATGGCGCGGCGGAGCACATTGGCCTCCGACCAGTTGAAGCCGGCAAGTTTGACACCTATCTTCATTACCTGCTCCTGAAATACGATGATGCCGTATGTTATAGCCAGAATATCAGTGAGCGCGGGATGAACCGGCTCGGCGGCCTCCTCACCCTTTCGGCGTTTGATATAATGTCCTATGACCCCCGCGGAAAGCGGTCCCGGGCGGTACAGGGATACGATGGCTATCATATCCTCTATATTTACCGGAGCAAGTTTTTTGAGATAACTTCGTACTCCGGCGCTCTCCAATTGAAAGACACCTCGTGTATTTGCCTCTTTCAAAAGGGCATAGGCGTGTTTATCCGATCTGTCAACCGTATTTATAAAATTCATGGGGTCATGTCCCGCATCCTCCGCGGTCTCACACACGACATTGAGATATCTCAGGCCGAGGCAGTCTATCTTCAGTATCTTCAGCTCTGTATCTTTTGTAATATGCGATATCTTCTCTCCGTTATCACCCGGATGCAGCGGTGATAACTCTGAAACAGGCGAATTGAGAACAAAATACCCGGAAGGGTGCACTGAAAATGTATGGGGCCTGCCTACCAGCAGCTCGGCTGTCTGCACATACTTTTTTGCCACGCTGTCCCGAGATATCATATCAGCGACAAGCGGATGTGTACTGCATAGGCCCGCCATGTCCCCTTTGAAGTATGTGGGCATATGCGCCGCCAGCATCTTCACCCTCTTCATCTCCCAGTTCATCTCTCTTTGAAGGTGTCTGAGAGCCCCGCGCCAACCGAATCTCACTATGGTGGAAAGGTGTCCGGTCTTTTCCTTCCCATAGCGTTCTTCCATATATCGAAAGACCTCCTTTCGCCTGGTATGTGAGAAATCAAGATCGATATCCGGCAGTTCTTCCCTTGAGGGGTTAAGAAAGCGTTCAAAGGTCAAGTTGAAACGGATAGGGTCGATATCCGTGACCCCTAAAAGAAAGGAGACCAATGCTCCGGCGGCGGAGCCGCGCGCGGGGCCGACATATATGCCACGGGATCTGGCCCAATTGACCATATCCGATACGATCAGAAAATATCCCGCCAGCTGTTTGTCGGTGATGACGGAATACTCATATTTGAAACGCTCCATATATTTATGGCCCTTGTCCGCTGCTGAGATATTATGAAGGCTTTTCAGGCACTTCTGTCTCAAAAGGGCATTGTCATCGCCGCAGAAAGCGGGTATCCTTCTTTCGTTCAGGTCTATGCTTCTTTTTACGCAAGAGAGAAATTCCTTTATCTTCGTATCATCCGTGTCCTTGTATTTCGGGGGGATCTTTTTTAATATTGATGCGGCCATTATGTCTCTTTTTGTTACTGTATTGATGATCTTTGCCCCGCATTTTTCAAGGGAAAACATTTCTACCGCCCTTTCCTTGAGAAGGGTGTACACTTTTTTGGGGATAAGGGGAGAGTAGAGGACCGGCGGAAGTTTTTCAAAATGTGAAAAAACACGGTCTCTTTCCGTGTCTTCTCCGCTTCTTAATATCGACACTATTTTCGACAGTACCATCATTTCTTTTCTGTTGGTGGGAATGAAGATCAGCGGCTCTTTCGCTTCTGTCATTATGGTATTTCCCCATATACCTTTCTCGCTGTGAGTGGAGAGTTCGCTCAACCCCCAGAATGCCTCGATATCCGCCAATACAAAGACATTATCCCCTTCATACCTGCATATATCCTTTACCGTCGAGAACCCTTGAAGGAATGAGTATTCGCTCCAGTGTATATTCATATATATCAGTATACTAAAAATCTTTTTAGTAGTCAAGGTGCGTAGCGCACCAGTGGACCCAGGGACAAGTGGACCCAGTGGAACAGGCTTCGCAAAGGTCCAGTGGGAAGGGGTACGAAGTACGATGTACGAAGTGCGAGGTGGAGATTGAATAATTAAGAAATAAATAATAATGAATAGTTAGAGAGGAGGTTCGGGGACCAGTGGGAAGGGGTACGAGGTATGAGGCGGAGAGAATAGAAGGTTGATCGAATAAGATCGTCCAAATCAGAAAGCTTTCCCTGAAATAGAGCCGTCTTGCTTTCATGAAAGATACGATATTTTCTTTTCAGTAGTGGTTTGCTTTATTGCATAAAATCAGTTACAATCAAACAAATGCATAAAAATTCAAAGGTAAGCAGTGAGTCCTATTGTTCCTTTAGCAGGTTGGCTTTCTGTTGCCGTTCACTTTTTTCAAATGTAATTATTTCAAGACAAAATAGTCAGGAGGCTGTATGAAACGAATACTTATTATTGCAGTTTCTCTCATCCTTGCGGTAGGTGTTTTTGCTTCCAATACCGCTATGGAGGCCCGTAATTTACCTTACTGGGCAGGAGAGGACGAAGCGAATGTATTGAGCTTGCCAACAGATGTACTTACTCAAACAAGAATGGTGCGTCTGGAATATTTGACAGATGATGGCGACTACTGGGGGGGAATTCATTATTCTCTGCTTGGTGAGTCACTGAAATTCGCGGTTTACTTCAATAAACCGTATTACGGGGAGCTTCCGAATATTAATTGGGAAACAGGTGACACCGACGGAACATTTGAAGATCCGGATTATCCAAGAAGTACCTTTGATCTTGTACTGGGTTATGACTTGGGCGGTCTGCAACTGGGTTTTCTCTTCAATTTTACGAATGCCTGTGAAAGTTCTTACATTGAAGATATTGGCCGTCCGGTAGCTGGAGGTGACGACAAGTACGACTATGAAAGAACTACCAGAGAGTATAACTTTATACTTGAATTGGCCATGGCGGATTTCGCCTCTTTCAAAAAAGTCAGATTCCTGGTGGACTTTGGAATGCCATCATACTACTATCACGATCGCTGGGAGGTTTATGACGGCGCAAATTGGGATCTCAATTACGATAAGGAGACAAATTTGGACGGAGCCTTGTATTTGGGCTTTCGGACTATCTGGGAGATGGAAAAGATGAGATTCTTTGCTTCTTTTCGAAGTGAAAAACTGGATGCGGTTTCCGACTACCGCTATGATGACGAAATGGATGGCGTATATGAGGTCCACAACCGAAATAGCATTGAAAACAGAGCTGCAACAATGGTAGTTGGACTATCAAGAGATTCTGTCTGGAAGAATTGGTGGTTCAAATTTGGAGGATATTTCGAATATTATTCAATGCGCGTTCATTCCTATGATACCGACGAATTGAATACAGAGATAATGGAAGGGTATGAATTCGACCTTCGTGAAATGAGTGTTCCGCTTTTCTTCTCAGCGGAATTCCACCTGAAAAAGTGGCTGGTGTTCTGGGTAGGATTCAACGGAGGAGCTTACTATTATTATGATATGAAAATATTTAATCCGGGCTATGCCGGCGGTGCCGTTGATTATGAAGAAAATTACGAGGATGCCGGACATTATATCGCAAGGATCTCTGCTCGTGCGGGAGTCAGATTACAATTCGGAAATCTGAGGTTCGACCTTGTTGTCGATCCCGAAGATTTCCTTGACAACTGGCTGCTCACAGGTGATGATCATACGCAGTTTACCAATGCTTCATTGGTATATTTCTGGAGGTAATTATGAAAAAAATGATTATCATAACAGCTGTATTGTTTATCTTTGCTAATATTGCGGCGACCGACGCGAGACTGTTGAATCTGGGAACTCCTTTCTGGGCACAGAAGGATAATACCGAAGTATTCGCGTTCCCGTCAATGGGACTCGATCTCGCCAATACCTTTGTTGGAGAGAACCTTGTAAATGGTTTTTTCGGAGGTCTCCATTTCCGATTTCTCGATAATCTTGTAATAGGCGCATATTTCAACAGGGCTCCGGATTCTCTTATCACAAGACTCTGGGATGAACCCGGTGCTTATGATACCGTAGGTATATATTCCGGGGATCCGGGTATCGACCGGCTCTTTGATATCTTCATGGCGTTGGATATGGGCGATATTGATCTTGGACTGCTGGTTACCTTTTCAAATGAATTGTACTATGAAGAGATAACCGATGAGAATGTCCCTCTACAGAACGCTGATTATAATTCGATTGAGGAGAACAAAGTAAGTGATCTGAATTTTACCTTTGATATCTCTCTTTCGGATTTCGCCCCTTTTGACCTTATGGCATTCGCAGTGGATTTCGGAATTCTTTCTCATAGCTATAAGTATCTTGATCAAACCTATAATCTCGGCCTTACCGACTGGGAGAATTATGAAACCCATGTTGAATCCGACGGAGCCCTTGAAATGACTTTCCGGCTGCTGACGGCTGTGGATACATGGCGGTTCTATGCATCGTTTACCTTTGCGGGACTGGACCATGTCAATGATTATATGGAGGATGACGATGCTGACGGAGCATGGGATTATGAATTCCAGAGCGTTACAGATCAGAATTGGACGGATATGACATTCGGGTTCTCAAAACAGTGTGAACTCAATAATTTCACCCTGTTCTTGGGAGCGTATTTCCGAATGACCTCTTGGAAGTGGAATACCATTGATACTGATATAACAGATTCATTTACCGATGAAGAGTATAATTATAAAGAGAAAATGGTAGAACTCCCGATATTCATAGGGGCTGAGTTCCGTCTTAAGAAATGGCTGAATCTGTATGCCGGTTTCAATACAAAACTATTTCAAACCTGGTATGTAGATGTAAACGATCCGGACTGGATCGGAGGATCGGTGGATGATGACTATACTGAGGATGTGAAGTATTGCGATGATTTTCCTTCTTCTATATATCTTGGCACGCGATTCATTTTTTCAAAATTCATGATAGACATCGTGGTTTATCCGGAAGATCTCCTGGAGGTCTATATCCTGTCAGGTGACGATGCAGATCCTTTGGCAAGAGTTGCCATTATATATTTCTGGTAAGGAGGCGACCATGAAAAAGACAATAATAATAGCATTTGTTATTCTGTTTTCTCTTGGCATATACGCAACAGATGCCAGAACGCATTCTACCGTTGCGCCTTACTGGACAATTGGTGATGATGTGAACATCCTACTCACGCCTGCTTCCATTTTTGATCATCCCGACCATGTCAGGCTTGACCACCTTTTGGACGACCGTGATTATAACGGGGGGTTAACCACCACATTGCTGCCGAATATGAAACTCGGGATATTCTTGGGGAAGCCCTATCGGAACAATCTGGAAATGATCTGGGACGCTCCGGGAAGTGATACTACAGGGGTTTTGTCCAATGATATGGAACCGGATAGAAATATACTCGATGTGGTGCTGGCTTTCAGGTTCGGCGGTCTCGATATCGGGATCCTTGCCAACTATCTTACTGATAGTTATGACGAGCATTATTCTGAGAAAGATATTCCGATTTCCGTAGGTGATTATGAGATTGGATATCTTATTGGTATATCAGAGGTCAATTTTACTCTCGATTTCACATTGAGGCAATTCTCCTTTTTCGAAAAGTTTTCATTCCTCTTCGATTACGGTATTCCAAGTCATGAGTTTTTAGAGGAGGAGCTTGTTTACAATGGAGCGGATTGGGACCTTGCAAGCTGGGAAACCAATACTAACGGGGCAATGTATCTTGCATTCCGGGTACTCTTTGATCTTGGCGGGTTTAACGGTGCTGTTACTTTGCAGATGGATAAACTTGATAATGACAACAGGTACATCGTTGATGACGACAATGACGGCGTTCTGGAGACCGATATTTCCGAGGCCGTCCAGATCGGTATCACGGTATTTGAAGCGGGTGTTTCGAAAAAGATCAAAACTGAGAAGTTCACACTCTGCACCGGCGGTTATTTCAGATTGTCCAAATATCGTTATGAAACCGAGGAATATGACAATATTGGCACAGAGATCATTGAGCAGTGGAATTACCTGGAAACGGATGTAGATCTTCCCGTTTTCGCATGGGTAGAGTATCATCTGACAAAATGGATGTATCTGAGATTCGGTGCTAGGGGAGAACTGCTGGACTCAGGAAGCGATGAGGAGGATGATCCTGATTTCGCCGCCGGGACCAATGATTACACCTACACGGAGCTGTATAAATTTGAAAACAACAAGGGCAGCTATATCCGACTGGGAATAGGTTTTCTATTCCGAAACATTACTGTCGATCTTTCGATCAGTCCTTATCACCTGCTAAACCCTCATATTCTGACTGACGATCAACATCAGCCTTTATACAGGGCATCAATAAAGTATATCTGGAATTAGCGGTATTTCGATCAAGGCCCGGGCATTACGCCCGGGCCTTTTGGGGATCTGGGCTGGCATAGTTAACAAAGTTTCGCGTGTGACATGTGAAGTGGAGAAGATCGTTCGAAAGTTCAAAGGTTCAAAGTTCAAGGTTATGCTTCGCAGAGGCGAAGTGGATGATAAGTTGATAAGGTGATAGGTTTGTAGGTGGAGAAATAGGAAAGATGATAGGGTGCTGTGGGCACAAGCGATAAGAGGAAAAGTGGGAAATGAAGAATAATCACAGGGGCGAACACATTTGAAGGCAGAAATTTGAATTTTGGGCTTGAAGTGCTATAATAAAACAAATACTGAAGGGAGCGTGCTGAAAAATGATAAGTAAATTTGCAATTTTTCGAATTACCGTTCCCGCAGTCGATTCAAAAGGCAGGTATGAAAACTAAATTACTTGTACTGATCATTATTTTGCTTTCAATTAACATATCTCCTCTGTCAGACTCTCATTATTATTATGTCAAGGTAAAGAATGGGAATATATACTATGGGATGATAATCGAGAGAGTAAAGAATGATCATATTAAATTGCAAACCATATCACATAATATAATATATATAGAATGGTCTGATATTGTCAAATTGTCTGCATACAAGATCCGCGAAGAAAAAATTAAAACTGATATTGAAAAAGTCAAAATACACTTACCCTTTGCTCAGCTTAAAAAGGATTATTTAGGTACAAAATATATTGTTTCGCTTAATATCCACTTTAGAAGAAAAGATATGATCCCATATATTTCAATTGAAAAACCTCTTTTTTTTAATCTAAAAAAATATTTTTTCATTACGGGTAATCTTTTATATGATGAAAAATTTTTCACAAATATTGATCTCCTATTTGGCTATAAATTGTTAAAAATAAAAAGTCGAAATAATATATTTTTCTCATTATCGTTTGGCGGGTATTATTCCATTATAAACAATTGTAAAGAGGAATACGGGATAACCGCTGAATTATTAATGGGAAATACTTTTTTGGATAATGATATCAAAAGCTTTAATTTACGGTATGGTCTAAAATTCATTTCATTTCATTACGAATACGAAGAAATTGACGGTGATTACTATTTCTATGAAGAATTTGGCCCGCAAGTTTATTTTACTATTGGTTGGGGTTTTAATATATAAAGGAGTAGACTATGAAAAAGATTTTTATTCTTCTATTTTTCATTTTCTTAGTAAATGCTTTTTATGCAGAAAAAACAATTGATCTTTACCGTGTGTATTTAAAAAATAAATCTATATATATTGGCAAAGTGATAGAAATTGTACCTGATGTCAAAATTGTCATTCAAACGCTTGATAAAAATATATTACATTTTCAATGGGATGATATAGAAAAATTTGAGTTCATAGAAAATGAGAAAACAAAAATGCAAATCGGTTCTCCCCTTTATTATAAAAAATTTCAAACATTACGTTTTTTAATGGGTTATTCTATTACTGTCGAAGAAAATCAATCTATGACAAATATATTTTCTCTTGAAATCCCTATATCTAAATCCGAGTCGGGCTACTTTTTTGTTCAATGCGGTTTCATGGAGAAAGAATCCTATGATGCCGGCTCTGCCTCAATTGGGCTAAAATTGTTTAATGTAAAAAAGCCTTATTCCATCTATTTCAGTGCTTCTATAGGACCGGTATATTACGATGGATATGGTCATAAATCTTATTATTGGTATGGTTACCATACTTGCGAGTATCCTTCAGATCGATATGAGATCGTCAAAGAATTAAATTCATTATTTGAAATTCAAATAGGTATTCATTCAACAAATAAATTTTGCGGATGTACACAATTTTATATTGGATTTAGAGCAATAAGTTATGATTATTATGATTATCGTTGGGTATGCGATGATGAGTATTGTACCAGTGAACATTATGAAAAAGAAATTAATTCCGATTCTTACATTGATCTTGTTTTCGGGATCAATTTCGGATTTTAGGCAATACCATTCTATTCGTTCAAAACTCTGGGAACGGTGGTCCCGCCCCTTAGTAAAAGTGCGGGATAAACCGCAGCACCTTTAGCAGAAGTGCGGGACATGTCGTGAAAATAGAGAAATCGTGGTAGAAGTACCGGGAGAACATTTGTATATATGTAGATAATGAGTGTATACAAGAGTACGAACCAAAGTTTACAGTTCAGGATCTGTTTTCTTTGACATTTGATTCTCGATACGGTTATGTTATAATTTCAAAGAGGAAGGAGTGCAGAACATGAATGAAAGAAATACAGTAGACCAAGTAAGCCATTATTACTCTGCATTACAAAAGCGGGGCGAGATATATAAGCTTATTGGAAAAGTTGATGATGCCCTGAAGGATCATGACCAAATAATATTACATTGCAAAGAAAGCGATAAAGCCCATTGGAAATTCCGGATCGATGCCATAATGTCTTATTCAAATATATTGTGCGAGCATAAAAGTGATTATCCAAAAGCATTGAAATACGCGAATATGGCAATTGAGAAAACAAAAAATACAGATAAACCCGAGAGTTATGGACTGGCTTTAAAAGCAGCAGGGCTTATCTTCCTTAGAAAAGGAGATTACGACATATCATTAAAGTATTTTCAGCAGGCGATCAACATCTTGGAGAAGAATAATAATACTGAACTGCTAGGCCCAATGTATAATGAAATGGGATTGATATATAGAAACAAAGGAGAGCTTGA
The DNA here is from genome assembly GCA_023133295.1 of bacterium. GTDB lineage: Bacteria > AUK180 > AUK180 > AUK180 > AUK180 > JAGLWT01. The sequence goes on from JAGLWT010000083.1 coordinate 15,471, forward strand.
CAAAGCTCTTGAATACTTCAATAAATTTTTTTTTATAATGAAGAAATATGATAACAAGGTACAAGTAGGAGTTGCACTGGGAAATATAGGTGCGATCTACTGGCGGAAAGGTAAGCTTGACAGTGCACTTGAATATATGAAAAGATCCCTCAGGATCGGAGAAGAGATACAGTCGAAATCAAGCATCGGTAAAATCTCTAATGATATCGGATTGATATATTTAGGTAAAGGCAAGCCAGATCAAGCAGTCAAATACTTTGAACGCTTCCTTTCCATTTCCAATGAACTCGGCTTTAAGGAAGGAATTGCCATCGCATCTGTAAATATCGGAATTATTTACGCTCAGCGTGAGGATTACAAAACAGCCCTTAAATATTTCAAAAAATATCTTTCAATCTCGGAGGAGATCGGTTATACAAAAGGCATTGGCATAGGCTGTATGAATATCGGGCACCTTTATCTATGTCTTAATGATCTGAAGTCAGCAGAGAAATACCTGAAACGCACAATAAAAATATTTGAAAAAAGTGAAAGTTTGATCCAGCTTAGTGAAGCTTACCAAGTATTTTCGGAGCTCAATTCGTTGCGAAAAAGATATCCCGAGGCCCTAGCCTTTGCGGAAAAGGCTTTAAGAGCTTCCCGACAAGCATCTGCAAAAGTAAATGAAATTAATTCCCTTATTGCAATTGCCAAGGCTGCAGTAGCATTTGATCCTGAAAGATCAATAAAGTCTATAAAGGAAGCAATGGGCATTGCTCAAAAGGAAGGGTTGGATGTCTTACATGGAGAATGCATTGCCGAATTTACCAAGATCATGATGAAATTGAATAGAAAGAGGGAAGCAGAAGATCATTTATTAGAAGCAGAAAGACTATTCAAAGAAAATGATGCGAAATCATTATTGAAAGGTGTTGAAAAACAATTGAGGGAGATAAGAAAATAGATAAATGATTCTGTATTCAAGGGCGGGGCACGCCTTGCCCCTACAATTATTCTGATTTATCTTAACCTTGAACTTTTGAACATTTCAACTTTTGAACTATCTTTTTCGCATTTAGATTCCGGGAATCCGGAAATCCTCAGGGATATCAAGTCCCCAGAAGGTGAAACCGGTGGCTCCGGCATCGTAGAGGGCGCGGATCTGGATCTCCAGATACTCTTTTGAGTATTCGGGAGAGCCGTTGGCAAAGGCCTGAATATAGGGGCGTATCACCAGCTCGGGGAATTTTTCAAGATTCCTTTTCACACCGTAAAAAATAATATTGTAAACCCTTGTGAGCGGGTCTTCATTATGAAAGAATCGCCTGTCAAAGTGTGAGGGATAGAGCATTGGGCAGAGAATATCGATATGTTCGGCAAAGCGTGGTATGACCTGTCCGGGATTGCCGGCATAGTTATACCATCCCTTGAGTCCGTACACATCTACAGATACCGGTATACTAATCGAAGCTGATACATCTCTCAGAAATGCCGCCAGAACCTTTTCCTTGCGTATGGGTGTCTCCATATGCCTTGACCCTCTGATATCCTGGGCTCCCTCTGTGGGGTATCTGATATAATCAAGCTGTATCTCTGATACACCGAGCCGCGCGATCTCTTTGATGATCTCAAGGACATACTCTCTCGTAAATCGTGAACCGGGGTCGACCCAATATTCCTTTTCCGCTCCTTTCCATGGTTCTCCGGTCTCAATATTTACAAAGGCATGCCTCCCTGAATCATATTTGAAAAGAACCTTATCCTTGAAACAGACGACACGGGCGACAACATTGAAACCTCCCTTTCTGATCCTTTTGATTATTCTCTTCATATTCCAATCGTAATGGTCGGCCCCGACCTTCTTTATAATATGGGATGAAGGTGGAAAGAGAACATAGCCATTATCATCCTTGAAGGGTATCACAACGGTGTTGAAGCCCATCTTCTTGTATTTTCCCATGTTCTTAGTGAAGTCACGGATACGATGCGGAAGAATATGAATGGAATATACACCGTCGCGTTTATTATTCTCAACGGGTTCTTTTTGCAGCCGGAAAGCCGCTCCATCTTTGAATTTGATACCCGCGATAAAATCGGGGGGCAATTTCCGAACTGGCTCTGCCTTGTATTTTAAGCCGTTCATAAAAAGAAGATCGCTTCCGCTTTCCGAGGTCAGCGTGATATATTTTTCACCTATCATGAAGTCCTCGACCTTATGCTGTTCATAGAAAGTTGATAGCGGCTGCCATTCCTTTGTATCGGTCAGGACGAAAACATTTATTCCGAAATCCTGCGCCGCATAGATCTTTCCGTTCTTTCGGAAAAGCCCGATGACCTCCTCAAAATAATTGGTTTCCTTGGTATAGTAATTATTGGATAAGCCCCTGTAGAGCCGCTTCTGCTCATCAGATCCCCATGGGAAGTGAAGTACGCCGTTCTGTGATGTGCCTGCATATATACCGGAATCATCCATCTCACAGCAGAAGAAGTAATAAGCATCTCTGGTCTTGACCTTCTCCGCCATTGTATCTCCGAACGAATATCTGAAGAGCGTTGAATCGGAGACAGCTACGACCTTTGTCTCATTGAAAGAAACATCGGATAGTTCAGGGAACTCAAAAAGGAGCTCTCCCGTTTCCCCGATCGCCGCCTCCGGAGGAATGATCTCTGTTAAGACCTGCATTGTCTTGAAGCGGTCATAGGTAATAAAGAGATTCTTTTTGGTAATGATGTAGAACCTTTCATCCCCGTCCCATCCCAGTTTCCTGACTTGCTCTCCCTCGGGAAGACTTTTTGCCACATAGAGTTTACTACTATGCTCACGATAGATCAGGCCTCTTTTATCTATCAAGACCCCTTGAGCGAAGAGGGGAATGATCGAAGAAATAAGGAGTAATATACTCAATACCTTTTTCATGAAATGCTATTATATCAAAGAATCTCTGCTAATGCAAAGAAGCGCGAAGCATTAAGAAGTGTGAAAATGCAATTGACAATGGACAATTGACAATGGACAATTACTTGTGCGAAGAGGGGAATGATCGAAGAAATAAGGAATAATATACTCAATGCCTTTTTCATGAAATGCTATTATATCAAAGAATCTCTGCTAATGCAAAGAAGCGTGAAGCATTGAGAAGTGTGAAAATGCAATTGACAATGGACAATTGACAATGGACAATTATAAGATAAAATACAAAGAAATATTTCTCAACATGTGAACATGGAACCTGCGAACCTGCGAACACGCTGCTCATAGGACAAGTGCAAGAGAAAGTGTGAAGTGTGAAAATGCAATTGACAATGGACAATTATAAGATAAAATATATATAGATTTTTACCTCAAACAATTTCTCGGTTACGGGTGTGTTTCCTTTCCCCTTTCCCATTGTTCCACTGGGTCCACTTGTCCCTGGGTCCACTGCGTAGCGTGTCGCTTGTGCTACGCGAAGCAAAACCTCCATTCATGAATCAGATCACCAGGTGAATAAACCGGATTTATTCCCTTTTACCTTTTTGATTTTTACCATTAAAACTGTATAATAACAAGATATGTGGAAAAAGGTAAGGGTTGTCCTTCTAATTGTGCTTAGTATCGGCGTATTCGTGTTAAGCGGGTACTATTCGGTCAATCTGCTTCTTGTAAAAAGAGAGGTTATTATACCTTCTGTTACCGGAGAGGTCCTGGAAACGGCTACTTCGATATTGCGCAAACGAGGCTTGAAGGTGCATACTGAATATTCAAAAACCTATGATTATCCGGATTCCACGGTGTTTTACCAGCATCCCAAACACGGACAGAAAGTATTGCGGGGATTTCCTGTTAAACTCTATGTATCCCAGAATGACGATACGACCGTGTGTCCTGATCTTACCGGCCTGGACCTTTCGAATGCGAATATGAGCCTTATGAGGATGGGATTGAAGATCGGGCGAATAATCCGTGTGAAAGGCAGGATAAACCTCAAGGATCAGATCATATTCCAGTCGCCGGACCCTTTTGACAATGTCAGGCGAGGGAGTGAGATCGATATTTATATTAATGACGGCGTGAAGAAAAAACATGTGATAGTGCCTTATCTCTTGAATAATGATCTCAATTACATCTCTTCTATTTCCGAAGATATGGGACTTTCCATCAGCGCCAGCGGCGATCCTTCCGGCACGGTGGTATTTCAGGGCCTTGTACCGGGCAGTGTGGTGAGGCCGGGCACAATAATGGCACTTGAGGTCCAGAAAGGCCTCGTTTCATCTCAAGCGCCTGAGAACGGCATTAATCGGATCATCCCCCTGAGCACAGATTATGGATTTTATAATTTGAATTTTACCCTGCCTAATTACTTCGGAACGAAAAGGGTTAAGGTGGTTCTGCATGAAGGGCGTAGCAAGAAGACCATTTTATCCGAGAAGCTCAAGGGCGGTGACCGAATTAATAAATTGATCAAGCATAGTGAAAAGATCGTTATCAAGATCTACCTTGGCGGTATTCTTATCAAGGAGCTGAGATCAGAATGAAATTGAAAATAAAAAAAAGGACACTCATTTTCGTGCTTTCACCGTTCGTCCTCGGCTTTCTCTTTGCCCTCTTTGGGCTAATTTTCATAGATATCATCAAATTCCCAATTGACCTTTCTCAATATCAGCCGCGTGAGTTGACAAAAATATACGATATAAACGGTGAAGAGATCTCCACTCTTTATGCTGAACGCCGCGAGGTTGCTTCTCTCGATCAGCTGCCGGAATTCGCGGTAAATGCTACGATCGCCATCGAAGATCCCTATTTCTACCATCACAAAGGCATACGGTTGAAAGCTATCCTGAGGGCTTTTGTGCATAATTTGAAAACACTCTCTGTGTCTCAAGGCGGCTCGACCATCTCACAGCAATTGGCCAAGAATATGACCAATAATATGGAGAAGCGGCTTGTGAGAAAGATCAAGGAGGCCTTCTTCACCCTTAAGATCGAGAAAACCTATACGAAGGATCAGATCGTTGAATTGTACATCAATCAGATCAATTACGGTTACGGCAATTATGGTATCGCTCTGGCCTCAAGGGCTTATTTCGATAAATTACCTATTGAGCTGACCATCGCGGAGGCGGCATTGATCGCCGGCTTGCCGCAGCGCCCTACTTACTTCTACCCTCATCGGCATCTTGAAAGGGCATTAAAGAGACAAAAAACAGTTCTGTCCCGAATGTTCAAATACGGTTTTATCACCGAAGCTGAATATACGATCGCCAAAAAAGAAAAGATCATCTTAAAAAAACAGGAAAAAAAGAAACGGTTCGCTCCATATTTCATTGATCATCTGATAAAGCAATTGGTCGTGAAATACGGCTATGCCGCCACCTTCAACGGCGGCTTAAAGGTCTATACAACGCTCAGAAAGGATATACAGGAAAGCTTGGAAACCACCATGGAAGGCTCCCGTTATCAGGGCGGCCTGCTCACGCTTGACCCCAAGACAGGCGGAATTCTGGGTATGGTAGGCGGAAGGGATTATGAAGAGAGTAAATTCAATCGTACTACACAGGCTCCACGGCAATGCGGCTCGGCTTTCAAGGTATTTCTGTACACCACTTATATAAAGTACCGAATAGGTACCCTTGCCGATCTCTGGTATGATACCCCCATCCATTTTCCGCAATTGGAGGGTACGCGTCTGCCGGCCAAGAAGCTTGAAATAGAAAAAGAGGAAACGGAAGAAGATGAGGAATTGGAGGAAGAGGAAGATGAGGATGAGGATGATACGAATACTACCGAAGAGGATATATATAAGCTCATCGGATGGGTTCCCAGAAATTATTCCCGTTTTCACGGGCCAACCATCGTTTATGACGCTATCCGTCAATCCATAAATATAGTTGCCTTGAAAGTTCTCCTTTCCATAGGTGTGAAAGATGTGATCGAGACCGCGCATGAAATGGGGATAAAATCTTATTTAAAACCCATAGTATCGCTGCCATTGGGCGCGAATGAAGTGAAAATGCTTGAGCTGGCCGCTGCATTTGCCCCTCTTGCCAACGGCGGCTATAAGGTAGAACCCTATTGCATTGTCCGTGTAGAGGACCAGATAGGGAAGGTACTGGAGTGGAACACTCCTCAAAAGAAAAAGGTCCTGGATGCTCAGACCGTGTATATAATGGACTGGGTACTGAAGAAAGTGGTCGAGAGCGGCTCCGGCACCCGGGCAAAGATATGGGGGTATCCCGTCGCCGGCAAAACAGGTACTACCAATAATTATACTGATGCCTGGTTCGTCGGTTTTACGCCCAATTATGTTACCGCAGTATTTCTGGGAAATGACGACCCGTCAGACACACTGGGAAATAAAAGAGCCGGCGGTGCAGTTGCGGCTCCGTTGTGGAAAAAAGCGATGAAGCCCATCTTGACAAAGGAAGTGCCCGTTGACTTCAAGATGCCTTCCGGCATCAAATTCCTCCGTATCGACAGAAGTACGGGTAAACTTGCAGGGAAATCTTCCAGAAGAACCGCAAAATTGCCTTTTATAGAGGGAACCGAGGTTACTGCCACCTCCAAAGATGTCAGTGATAAGGAGGATCTCCTGATGAAACGCCTGAAGAGCGTTGAATGGATCAAATGAAGCGCTTAATATTGATATTTGCCTTACTCCTTCTGTCTATGTCTGCCTTTTCTTTTGAGCTTGCTCCCGCAGAAAAACATATCGCTGCGGGTGAATATGAAGCCGCGCTTGATTATCTCAGCGGATATGAATCCGCGGCGCTGACTGTTGATCCGGAGGAGAGATTCAAGCTTTTCGGCCTTGTAGAATATTATCGCGCCCTGAGTTATTATAAGTCAGGCCTCTTTGAAGAGTCTTATCTGCATCTTTCCGAGGTCATGGAAGATAACGATAAAAAAATCGGCTTTAATATTGTTATGGGATTCAGTATCATCGGGCTGGGCGAAGAGAGCCAGGGAGTCACCTTCTTGAAAAGGGCTTCGCTTCTTGAAGGCATACGCCTGAATAATTCTCTCTCGCTGGACGATGGAAAATATTCCTTGAAGAAGCGCGGTTATTATAGGATAAGAAGCGTTAACAGGATAGACCCGGAGAAGGTCATTGATTATCAATTCTACCATTCCTTCCTGATGGGGTATTATAAACGGATCGGCCGTCTATCTTCGCTATCTGTCGAAATAGAAAAAATTATTATGTATCAGATGAGCAAAAAGATAGACCTGAAGGATGAATTCAGAGATGTTGAGGAGTACTTCAAATATTTGATCGACATTTATCAGCGGCTGAATTACTTTGACTCGCTCTCTTTTGTTCTTGAGGTATATTTAAACAGATACGCTGAATTTTTAAGTGATGCCGAGATCTTGAAATATAATATTCTTTCCGCGAGAATGAATTTCAGCAGCGGCAATTATATCGACGCGAAAAGGAGCTTCGACAAGATCCTCATAACAGACCTGAAGAGCTTGAATGATGAGGATGTTCTTGAATATTACGATGTGGGCCTGTTGCTTTATTACAATTTCAATATCCCTTCGATGGTAGTGGAGTTGATCAATGGTTTCGTTAAGAGCAAGATCAGGAATGTCCCTGTAGAGACCTTGAAGACCTTTGCATCCTATGCCCTTGAGATCAATGAGAGGGATATCGCTTATAAATTGATCAAGCTGATCTCCAAGAAGTATCCTAACGATTTCCGCGGATATCTTCTGCTCGCCGATTATTATCTGAGAGATGGCAGAGAAACCGAAGCGCTTGTCCTTCTTGAGCAGGTGAGAACGGTTCCGGACAAGAATTTCTCCGCTCATTATGAATTTGGAAAGTTTCTCTTTGATGGAAGTATGAAATTGTTTTTGAGCGGAGAAGAGTGTTCCGAAATGCTGAAAGAAGCGGTGCTGGAACTTGAGAAAGCAGCAAAGCATGTACCACCGCGCAATCGTAATTCATCTCAGATCTATGCCTCTCTGGGGAAATCGTATTTTCTCTCAGGCCTGCTGCTGGGCAATCTGCTGAAGATACCGGGCCAGGCAACATTGGGACGGCGTGACGACTTTATGAAAAAGGCAGTTGCGGCTTTCAAGTCGGCCCTAAGGTATGCCGATGACGATATTGAGGCGTATGAATTCAAGGGGTGGGCAAATATATATCTGAGGCATTATGATGCCGCCTTTGATGATTTTAAAGAGATATTGAAGATCGACCCGTTTTCCGGCGAGGCGACTTTGATGATAAAATATATAAAAAGTGTCGCTCGAGGTGAGAGATGAGAAAATTATACATAATGGTTATCATGGCTGCGGTGTTCTTTGCGCAAGGATGTATGTTGGTAGGCCTGAAATACAAAGAAGACAATAAATATATTGCTTCTACGATGAAGAGCGGGAAGCCACTCGGGCTTTCCTTTGAAGAGACGGGAAAGTTCACTGATGTCAGAGATTTTTCCGCTTCCTCTTCGAGGTACTACCTTGTCGAGGGTAAGCAGAGGGCTCGTGTCAATATCTTTGATTCACTGGGAAATTACCTGGCCTCCGTTGATAAATGGGAGACTGACGAGGAAGAAGGAGAACTTCAATTTCCGGTGTCTATGGTTCTTTTTCCCGATAACAATATTTTCTACTTACTTGACTCTGTGGGCAAGAAGATCCTGATATTTTCCTCCGACGGTCGATTTTTGAGGGAATTCTATGATTTTTCCGATGAAGATGAAGAGTATCCCTATTTTCCCGTAATGTTGAGAAAAAATGAAGTAAGCGGCTTTCTGATGATAGTTGACACCTATAACAGCCGTCTGCTCGAGATAAATGAAAGCGGCACAACGATCATGGAGATCAGGGATGGAGGCAATGATTCGGGTAAGCTCAGCTTCCCTCAATCCGTTGCCACTGATGAATATGGTAATTATTATATTGCCGATGGGAAGTATGTTAAGGTTTTCTCTTCCAGAGGCGATCATATGTACAATATCAAGAATTCAAGGATCGGAAATGTTTCCGATCTGTGCATCTGGAGATCCCGCTATCTTGTTCTGACCGATAACAAGGAGAATAAGGTCCATTTTCTTTCTATGTCAGGGGATTATATTTACGGAACCTCATCTGCTGTTCCCGGAACGGAGTTTTCGCGGCCGTACAGGGTGTTCATCGATAGTTCTGAGGTCTTGTACATCATAGATAATCTGCAGGGTGAGGTTTACACTTATTGATGAAGAAGATCACGATAATAGTAACACAGCTTGAATTGGGCGGCGCTCAGATGACAGCCCTTGATATGGGGGAGTATTTCTCCGCATTGGGGCACGAAGTCGTTTTCATCACAAATCAGCAGGGCGTGATGAATGACCGCCTGATCGGAAATAAAAATATTAAAAAATACCTCTTGAAAGATCTGAGAAGAGAAGTCAACCCGTTAAGGGATAAAAAGGCATATTTGCAGATCAAGAAAATACTGACCGAAGAAAATCCCGATATCGTGCACACTCATTCCTCAAAGGCGGGTATTCTGGGTAGAAAAGCGGCAGCCGCGGTCAAGATCAAGTACATATTCCATACCGTTCACGGTTTCGGCTTCGGATTTTTCAAGAATCCGCTGATGAAGAAAGCCGCCCTCTGGGCTGAGAAGAATGCCGCATCTCATTCGACCGGACTGGTATTTGTCTCAAAGGACGATATGCTCACCGCATCTCAACTTAAGATCGGCAGAAAGGATGCTTATCACCTGATCAGAAGCGGTGTCAATTTTGCCAAATTTTCCGATTATGCGCTCACACGCGAAGAATTGAGAAAGAAGCTCGGCATACCGATGCGTTCGCGTGTTATCGTGAATGTCGCCCCTTTTAAAAAACAGAAGAACCTCCTGGTCTTTGTCTCCATGATAAAAGAGATCAGGGATTCGATACCGGGGATAAAGGCATATATAGTGGGTGACGGTGTGAAGAGAAAGGCATTGGAAAAGGCGATTAAGGCCGCTTCACTCGAGAAGAATGTATTCCTGCCAGGTTTTTCACAAGCCCCTGAGGAATATGTGAAGGCCGCCGACCTGTATCTGACGACATCGCTTTGGGAGGGCCTTCCACGAACAATAATAGAAGCATTCCTGCTTGGAATTCCTGTTGTCGGCTCGAATATCGGAGGGATCAAGGAAGTTGTAAAGAATGAGGTAAACGGCTTCACCTTCGATCTTGAATTCCCACAGGAAGGGATTTCCCACGCTGTTTCGATACTTAATAATAAAAAGCTTCGGTCAAAACTCTCAAAGGGCGCTATGGCAAATATTCCGGAAGAATTCTCAAAGGCGTATATGCTTGAAAGGTTAGCAGAGATGTACGATGCTCTGGGTTAGCCTGCTGACTTTCTTATTCGGAGTACTCGCGTATTTTCCTATACGCTTTCTAGCATTGAAGTGTAATGTCGTCGACCGGCCCGACGGAAAGCTGAAGACACATAGCGAGGCCACTCCGTATCTTGGCGGCCTTATCGTATATGCCGCTCTTTTAATGGGGCTGTTCATCGAGATATATGTCCTGAAATTTCCCGCTGAGCCGTTTTTCAAAGGCTTGTTCATCGCCTCGACCTTCATTGTGTTTCTGGGTGTTCTCGATGATATGTACCGTATGTCGTGGATAGTAAAGCTCCTTGGACAATTGCTTCTGGTCATTATAATGTTCTCGTATGATATCAGGGTCGACTTTGACTTTCTTCCTCCTATAGCAAATTCAATGATAACTGTCCTGTGGATGCTTTTTATCATTAACAGCTACAATATTATTGATGTTTCCGACGGTGTTTCGGGCATCACCTTTGCCGCCTTTCTCGCATCATCTGCGATCATCGCGATCTTTACAGGCGATAAAGGATTGGCATTGATAATTTATCCTCTCATCGGAGGAGTATTCGCGTTCCTGGTCTTCAATCTGCCGAAGGCGAGGATATTCGCGGGAGACGGCGGCTCGATGTTCTTCGGCTTTATCGCGGGCGTTATCTCTATCAGATTATCATATACCGCCTTTAACCGGCTTTCCAACCTTGCTCCGCTCATCATCAGCATCTATCCGATATTTGAGACATCACTTGTCGTATTTTCACGAATGCGCAGACGATTATCTCCCTTCAGGGGTTCGCCTCATCATTTCCCGATCAGATTGAAGAAGATGGGATTTTCCGATATGGGAGTGGTCCTGCAAGTGACCATTATCGCTGTGTTTGGCGCTGCGACCGGAGTATTGAGCGTTTTTCTCAAGGGAATATTTCCGCTGGTCTTCAGTGCCGCTGTATGTGTACTTGTCTTAGCCGGGGTGCTTCTGCTGGATCTTAGAGGAAAGAAGAATTGAAAATATTGATACTCGGCGGCGGTGTTGCCGGTATGAATGTGATGGCGCATCTCCGACGAAAGCACGATGTAACTCTTTTAGAGAAGGAATCATCTCCCGGGGGATTGCTGCGTTCTTTCAAGGATAACGGCTTCACTTACGATATCACAGGACATCTTATACACTCACTCACAGGTGAGTTCCAGAAATTCATTTCCGCCGCCGGAATAGAATTACAGAATATAAAGAGGAAAGCGGCGGTGTTCGTTGAGAATAAATATATCGACTACCCCATACAATTGAATATCCCGCAGCTCTCTACGGATATGAAAAATACGATCACAGATCAGATCTTGAAATCCGAACCCCTTTCCGTATCCCGCGAGCTTGATTTCGAGACCTGGGTACGCTCTATATTCGGCGATGCATTGGCGGAACTGTTCTTTATTTCCTATAACGGTAAATTATTCAATACACATATCAGTGATATATCCTCAAATTGGTTCTCCCGTTATCTTCCCGTTCCCGATAAAGTAGAATTCATTCGGTCCTTGGCGGGTAAGTACGGCAATGACGCGGGTTACAATGCCTCTTTCAATTATCCTCTTTCGGGAGGGATCGAGATCCTTCCGAAAAAGATGTACGGGCTTTTAAAGGAAAATATCATTCTCGATAAGGAAATTACCAAGATAGATACCGTTAAGAAAGAAGTATTTTGCGGTGATGAAAAATACACCTACGATGCCCTGATCTCGACGATCCCTTTTCCGGAGTTCATCCGCCTTTCGGGCAAGGGCAAGTCACTGAAGCCGTCCTGGGTGAATGTACATGATCTTAATATCGGTGTATCGGCTGCTGATTTCCCTCATCATTGGGCGTATTATCCTCAGCCAGAGCTCCCGTTCTACCGTATCGGCTCCTTTTCCAATATCGCCCCTCATCTCGCGCCAGATGGCAAGCATTCATTCTATATTGAGACCAGTTATCGCGACAATGCGCCCGATAAGGATAAGATCCTCAAAGCGGTGGAGTCACTCGGCATATTTGCCGTAAGCGATATTGAGAGCATCGTGGAGATCAATATCAAATACGCATACCCCATTCACAATAAGGATTATCCCGCCATCAAATCATTCATGAAAAGCGCCGCTTCAGACGGCGTTCATTTCTACGGCCGCTCCGGCAGCTGGGAATACCTCTCCATTGCAGATATTTTCAACAGAACTCACGCTCTGTTGAAAGCAATGGATAATTGACAATGGACA
>JAGLWT010000084.1 GCA_023133295.1 bacterium
TTAACAAAAGTATAAGGAGAATTCATATATGAGTCTTGGCGAAATTATCGATGCTTCCCTGGGAAAAATACCAGCTGAAATAGTAATAAAGAATGTTGATCTCTTGAATTTCTTTACCGGCAATATCGACAAAGGTGTTGATATCGCGATCTATAAAGATACTATCGTAGGAATAGGGTCTGATTACAAAGGGGATCGAGAGATCGACGCTACGGGAAAATACGCGACCGCGGGTTTTATGGATGCCCATGTTCATATCGAATCTTCCATGGTAAGTGTATATGAATATGCCTATGCGGTGGTGAAGAAAGGAACTACGAGCGTAGTCGCAGACCCGCATGAGATCGCCAATGTACTGGGCCTTGACGGCATCAGATACATGCTCTATTCCGCGAAATACACACCCATAAATATTTTTCTGATGGCGCCGTCATGTGTTCCGGCAACATCGTTTGAAACTTCAGGCGCCGTTTTGCGCGCTTTTGATATTCACCCTCTCTTTTCAGAGAAATGGGTTGTCGGCCTGGGAGAAATGATGAATTTTCCCGGTGTTCTCAGCAAAGACCCGATGGTGCTTGATAAGATAAGCATCGCCTCGGGAAAGGTTATTGACGGCCACGCGCCTGGCCTTTCAGGGAAAGAACTGAATGCATATATCTCCGCCGGGATATATTCCGATCATGAAACCACTTCCCAGGAGGAAGCCATGGAGAAGCTCTCCAAGGGCATGAACATTATGATACGGGAAGGCACGGCAACAAAAGACCTTGATAGTCTGATCAGCATTGTCAATGAAAAAAACCATGAACATATCATGTTCTGCACGGATGACAGGCATCCGCATGATCTGATCAAAGAGGGCCATATTGATAATATGATCAGACGCGCCATAAAGGCGGGCGTTGATCCCGTATTGGCCTATAAGATCGCCTCATATACGGGCGCGAAATACTTTGGATTGAACGGTATAGGGGCCATAGCTCCCGGCTTCAAAGCCGATCTGCTGCTTTTGAACGATCTTGAATCCGTTGAGATCGATACCGTTATCAAAAGCGGAAGAATGGTTATAGATGAAGGTGAATTCGTTTATAAGCAGCCGGTAAAGATACCCTTTGAACTCCGTGGCTCTGTTAATATCCGCTGGCTTTCTGAAGATGATTTTAAGATTCCATGTTCTCCCGGACAGAAGGTGCGCATCATCAATGTGATCCCCGGTCAAATAGTAACGGAAGAGATCATTAATACGGCAAAGGTGGAAAACGGTGTCATCGTTTCGGATATAGAGAGGGATTACCTTCTAATTGCGGTTGTGGAACGGCATCGCGCTTCTGAGAATATCGGGCTGGGACTGATACACGGCTTCGGGCTAAAACGCGGCGCGATCGCGAGTTCGGTGGCGCATGATTCACATAATATCATCGCGGTGGGTACTAATTTTGAAGACATTCTCAGAGCCATTATAAGGATCAAGGGCGGCCAAGGCGGTTTTTCCATTGCCGAAAACGGAGAAATAACAGGCAATCTGCCGCTTCCGATCGCCGGCCTGATGTCAGACCTTCCCATTGAAGAAGTTGATAAAAAGATGCAGGAGCTTGTTGCAATGACCGCTGAAATGGGCTCTGCCATAGCCGACCCCTTCATGCAATTGGGCTTTATGGCCTTGCCCGTTATACCCAAGTTGAAGATCACGGACAAGGGATTATTTGATGTGTCAAAATTCGATTTTGTCGATCTGAAGATAGGTGAGTAAATGAGAAAAAAGGAGAACTTGAAATGGACCCTTCTCTTCCTGGGTCCATCTGTTTTGATATTACTGATATTTAAGATCGTTCCGATGGGATACGCGCTTATTATGAGTTTATCCAGATATGAACTCAGAAATCTCGGCTTCATCGGCCTGAAGAATTATGTAAGGGTATTTTCAGACCCGAGCTTTCTGCAGTCATTGGGAAATACCTTCTGGTATGTGATCATCTC
>JAGLWT010000085.1 GCA_023133295.1 bacterium
GGCTCAGTATGACAAATAGCGAGAAAGTCAAAGGCGGAGAAAGATGGATTCCACGCTTTCGCGGAAATGACGGGAAAATCGTGTGAAAAATGTTTCCGTGTGATGCTAAACATTGCGAAGAGTGTAAAATTGCTCTACAATTTTCAACTCTCCGCTTGGAACTTTTACATCGGGACAGACGAACGCCTGCGGCGTACGACATGTCCCATATCTTGTTTGGGGTACGGCGGGATATGATTGTGACAGGAGAATTAATGGGTTAAGCGAAATAACGATTTTCCGGTTACGGGTGTGGATATTGCTTTGTTCTCCTCACTTTACACTTCTTAATGCCACGTGTTTTTCTTGACTTGTGTTTTTATATTTGATATACTAAAAAAAATCAGGAGGACCTTATGAAGAAGGTTGTTTACTTTTCCATTATTAGCCTGCTTATTATAGCGGGGCTTTTTATGACAGGTTGTATGACAAATGAAAAGGTGCTGGATCCGGATAACCGCGCTCCGATGATCAACTTTTTTGATGTATATCCCCAGACAATAGTTCGTAATAATACGGTTACGATCACTGTGAATTATACTGATTATGACGGTGATGTGGTCGATTTTTCTATCGTTGCCGACCCGGAAAGGACAAATCCTGAAACCGTTGCCCCGCCAATCGCAACAGCTGACCCTGATATCTTTAAATGGTTTGCTCCGAAGACTGGAGGAAGATACTGGTTCAGAGCAACCGGGACAGATAATAATTTTACTACTGAGTCCGTCTTTTCTATTATAGTCCTCTCCCGACCTCCGAATATCGCATGGCAGGGGACTCCGCCGCTGAATCCGCTAACGCACAAGGTAGAACTTGCTCTTACGGAAAAGCAGTTCAAGATGGAGGTTCAGGATGATGACGCTCCCCCGACTTCAACTATTACAGTTGAAATATTGGTAGAGAAACAAGATACCTCAGATACATACGCAGATGAATATGTGATGGAATTCTTTGATAGTGCCGACACCGATGTGATAACAGTAGCCGGTGCATCAGCCACGATAATCTTGGATACAACAACCAGAACTGTTGCAATATCATCAAAATCCTATTACCCCGAGGGAGGATTGAAGGAGTCCCTGTTAAATACCGGTCCCTGCCCAATTGCGCCGGGTGCCTGGGCGAATACATTAACAGTTACCTTCAAATTCACCGATGAATCGGATAATTCCGATTCGATAGTACAGGTGATAAAGCTGAGAAATTAGCGGTAATCTAATTTGCGAGCATATACGGGGGAGCTGCCTTTTCAGGTGCTCCCCCCCCCCCATTTTTTTAACTTCATTCTAATTTATGAAATCCTTTCCGAAATCCGGAAGAAAAACGCAGTACTTAGTTGATGGCATGAATATTGCGCCTATACGGGCATGAATATTTTGGAGGTCTTTATGAAAAAGTATTTCTTGCTTTTGATCGCTGTTGTCGTGTTGAGCGCGGGTTTTGCCGTGTCCGACAAGGACTATGTCAAGACGGCGCGAAATGTTAAGCGGAGTGATGCGATACTATTTGATGATATTTCCTTGGCAGAGAACTTCCCTGCCAATGATTTCAAGGAGTATGAAGCTGGTGATAAGGTATTTTTCAAGCCTAAGGTAAGATTAGGTGAAGTTAAAAAACTTTGTGATGATACCGTGGTAAAAGGTGTATCCGATCTACGCAACGGGCAGGCCGTTCTGGTTCTGGCTGACAGGATATGGGTGCGCTTTGTGGACCATGACACCACAACACACACCAAAGCCAGGGGTTTCTTGAAGGACCTCAATTCGGAGATAGTCCCACAGTTCTACGCCACAGATAAACACGCATTCAGCGTAACGGTTCCCGAAAGCGAGACGATAGAATCATTTGTGCAGAAGCTGAATGGATATGCTGAAATTGATTATGCTGAGTATCAGCCTATTAATTACACATATTACACTCCCACCGACCCCGGTTATTCGAGTCAGTGGCACTGGACATTAATGAATATGGAAGATGCCTGGAATATTACAACAGGTTCTTCTTCGGTCATCCTTGTTGTAAATGACTCCGGTGTTTCTCTTTATACGAATGCTGATGCTGTCAATACCGGAAATATTAGCCCTAGTGGATCCTATATAAAGAGCCGCGAACTTCAGAATGTTGCCATATACAATAATGGTGCGACGGTAATCGATCTTTATAATAATGATACGGACGGCGAGGATGATTTCGGTCATGGAACATTCATAGCCAATATGATGTTCGGTGATATGAACGATGGCCAGGACGGAGCCGGGATGGCCCCGGGATGTATGGTCGCCCCGTATAAGGCCGGAGGCTGTGGCGGTACACTTGCTTACGGCACGAACGGCATGGATTACGGGACCTCGATCGGCGCTTTGGCTGTAAACTGTTCTTATGGTGGCCCGTCTTATTCCGCCACGACACAGACCGCAGTTACGACCGCATGGAATAACGGTACGGTAATTGTCGTCGCATCCGGTAATGACGGCACGAATGATATGGGATATCCCGCAGGTTATAATCGTGCATTCGCGGTCGGCGCTACGACCTCGACCGGCTCCTGGTGGTCTTCATCTAACTGGGATGAGGGCGCCACGGGCGGCTGGCAGGGTGACAAAGCAAGTGATTTTTCGAATACGGAGCTTGATCAGTTATTCTGTGTTACTCCGAGTGCTAATATGTACGGTACGGATATGCAATTTTCAAACTGGAACGGTTCTGGATATGACTGCGCTACCGCGGATCCCTCAAATGAAACATGGGGCTCGGGTAATTACGGCACCTCATATTCCTGCCCCTCCATGGTCGGCCTGATCGGCCTCATGGGCTCAGCAGGAACGGTCGATCCGGCGACCATCATTGATATTCTGGGAAATACGGCGGATCATACCAGTAATGGAAATGTAAGTCCTACTGCGACATCAGCCATCTCAGGTGCCACTACATATGACTGGAAATACGGCCACGGCCTTCTGGATGCCAATGCGGCATTGCTGCTTTGTTCGCCTGCTCCCTATATCGCCTTTGACTCAAAAACGGCATCAGATGCTACAGGCGGGGACAATGACGGCATAGTTGAGGCCGGCGAGACCATTCAGATAAATGTTACGCTGAGAAATGACGGGCCCGTAGACGCTGCGGCAACTCTCACAAACGGTGCCGCGACAATTACTACCGATGATTACTGGACCACAATAACTGACGATGCTTCCAGTTACGGCAATATAGCCGGCAACGGCGGAACCGCTGCTGCTTTAGATACAATGGAAGTTGTATTACATTCTGCGACACCAAACATGCAGGAAGTAGAATTTTCCCTTTATATTACAGGTAAATATGATTCAGACACGAAGGATTACTCGACCACAAGAACATTCAGAATGACCGTGGGTTCTACTCCGATGCTGATCGTCGATGTCGATTCCGGCGCTACGGTGAATGGATATACCCTTAATTCGGAAGACAGGGTGATTGATGCGCTTACCGCGCTCAACTGGTCTTATGAGATGGTGTCTGTTGTCCCGACCGATCTGTCCGGCGTGCTCGCCGCCGCGATATTTGTGCTTGCGGGAAATGTAGGTTATGCGGACTATAACAATTCAGCGACAGGCGCGTACCAGCTCCTTTCTATAAGTGAATGTAATATTCTTGTTCAGTATATAGAGAACGGCGGCGGGGTTTATATGGAGGGCTCAGGCCAGTCGCATCGTTATGCCTCTTCATCTCTGTGGCCGAAATTCGGTACGGATGCCGATCCTGTAGATTTCCGCTACGATCATTATGCATATGTTGATCTGGATGAGAATTACCCCGACCCTCCGACTACATATCGTACCGATGCAAATGTCAGAACCGTATCGGGTTCCGCAGGCTGTGGAGCGAATCTCGGTACAGATCAGGAATACGAGAATTATGTTGATCATAGCTGTGGTCAATATACCAACTCTTTCAATACCCCGCTTTCACCTACTGATGCGTCAACGGCCGTAACCTCCAGTGGTCTTAATCAGGGTAATGTTACCCGTGTGGTTGAATGGAACATACCCGGTCAAGGCTACACTATATTTTCGGATATTCTTTTTGCCGGTATAAATACGACAGTGGATCCGGATGCGAACAGGGTTCAGTATATGGACGACATATTAAATTTCCTCGGGGAGACATCAAATCCGAGCGATAATACCGATCCTGCTATTACCTCAATTTCAGCCGAGGTATTTCCGCTCCAGGAAGGGATCATTGAATTGTCCTGGCCCGCGCCAGGTGATGACGGCTGGGAAGGCTGGAATTCCGGCGGGATGTACGATGTGGAATATAAAAAAGGTGCCGGCGGAACATGGACAGATGCGTCAGGTGAGCCGACCCCTCCCAAAAGACCTTATAAAACTGAGTACTGTTCTGTTTCAGGCCTTACTGTCGCAGATACCTATTACTTCAGAATAAGGACAGAGGATGGATCCAACTGGTCTAATTATTCCAGGGAGACTCTTATCTATCTGCCTGGAAGGCCGTCTTCCTGGACATCAGGCACTTTCGGGAATGGAGAAAAAATTCTTATTTGGGAAGAAGGTAGTTTTGAAGAACTTGGTTATTCACAATTGGATGCGGATGCTTGGAATGGCGGACTTGGACAGCTCAATTATCCAGCTATTAGAATGAGGAGCGATGGCGACATTGGTGACCTTAAAACATACGATGTTGTCCTATATGTGGGCGGCGCCTGCAACCACTCAAACCATCAGTCATATATAGAGAGTATCCCGACTATCGAGGATTACTTGGATAATGCGACCAGCCCTAATTTCTATGCGGAAGGGATGCTTTGGCTTTATAAACTTGCTGTCAGCGGAGTAAATCCTGACCATGTCGATAATTATACTACATATGCCTCTGCTGGTGTCGCGTTGACTAGCGGAAATACATCACTCACCGGCCTGGCAGGCACTCACGGTGCTAGTGCATCATATCCTTACACCCCAAATACGCGTTTTGGAGCGGACTATATTGTTACTGGTGATGTTAACGGTTCAGCCGTTGCATTCACAAGTAATGGTGGGGCGAATGCTTCCAATCAAACATCTACGGGAAACGATAGGATATTTACGAATCTTCAGTGCAGCCTTTTGGATAATGTAACGGATGAGTATGACTATGTATACCGTGTCATGAATTGGTTTGGCTACAGCGGTCTAGTAGATGTCTGGCCGCCGAATAGCTTTGAGCTTGAAGCCGCCTTGGGCGGCGTATCCGGCTCGGTAAAGCTTGATTGGACCGCTCCCGGTGATAATGAGCTTATAGTAGGCGGTGCCGGTGTCGTTGTTTCTTATGATATCAAGTACAGCCTAAGCGCATTCACGGAAGGTAATTTTGCCGCAAACGGTTCTGCCATTGGCCAGACACCCCCTTCTCCCCTTGCAGCGGGAAATAAACAATTTATAATGGCATCTTCCTATAATGCAGGCACGGAATATCATTTTATGATAAAGGCTACTGATGATGAAGGATTTACATCATATTCCAATAATGCCTCTATACGCATACCTTCTGATCAAGCAAGTCCGAGAATACTGGTATTCGATGCAAGTTACGGCGGATTAGATCAATTTTATGGCGCCGCGAAAAGTATGTATGACGGTGTGAATGATTCGGGCCAACTAGGCGACAGGATCTCCAGCCCGTTCGTCCGTGCGCTTGCCAATGCCGGCTATAGCTTTGATTATATTATAGATGAAACCATAAACAAGGGCCCGAATTTCAATATTGATGTTCTTCCTTCCCTTTCAAACTACGACATAGTCTGTATCTTCCAGTTCTCACAGGGCCATGCCGGTGAGGATGGTAATGAAGGAACAGCCGATGACATCTCACACGGTTTCAGTGAGAATGATCAGGCAGCCATCAATACATTTATAAGGACACAGGGAAAACGCCTGTTTTTTGAGGATCAGCTGATAATCGCTTACCAATACTGGATGTTCCCGTCGACTATACCCACACCTGAGTTCTGGGATATGTTCGGCGCGGATATCTGGGATATATGGGCGGACCCATATGGACACATTCAACAGGCGGAAGGGATTGACAATGGATACGATATCGCCAAGGGAATGAAGTTCAATTTCGATCATCAGTCAGACCTTGACTATTGGCAGACGGATTTCATACCGTCCTGGGATTCTTCAGAGTCCTTCCTCGTTGCGAACAAGGTCAGGAATGATTCCAGCGGCATTACTATAGATGTCGGGGTTAACCTCGGTATTGCCAACTGGGATCAGGGTAATGATATAAAGACAGTATGTACGGGAACATATCTTGCGGGTCTGACACCCCGCGATGATGTGCTTTACTATAACTCGACATACGACAATCTTGTTAAGA
>JAGLWT010000086.1 GCA_023133295.1 bacterium
TTTCAACTTTTGAACAATCTTCTCCCGTCACATGTTATTCGCTGGCGCATCAATATCAAATGAAAAATATGTGATGCCGTCCCGCTTGAATTCCTCATAAACCTTGTGGACACATTCTTGGAACTCCTCAAAATGAGATATGTCGGTAACGACGAATGCCATGTGATTAACGCCGGGATACACCTCATTGTTAAAGCGTTTCCCGCCGGCAGCGCCGGCACCTATCACTTCGGGAATGATCGTAAATTCCTCAATATGACTGCTGGCAAGCAATTCTTCTATCCGGCTGCCCAGTGAAACATTGTATATTATGTAGATTCCTTTTCTTTTCATACCGATCTCCTTTAGTATATGGCCCTGTGGCTGACCTTTCTCTTCTTTTCCACTATGTAGTAAACATTCGGGACCAGAATGATCGTTACCAGGGTAGACACCAGCAAGCCGCCGATAACCGCAATACCCAAAGGTCTCCAGGTCTCCGCTCCGGCACCGGTAGCGATGGCCAACGGCAGCATACCGCACATCGTAGTGAGCGCCGTCATGACGATTGGCTTCATTCTTTCCTTGACCGATCCCTCGATAGCATCCTTCACATTCATACCTCTCTTTCTCAGGGTATTGGTATAATCCACGAGAACGATGGCGTTATTCACCACAATACCCACGAGCATGATCAATCCGATCATCGCGTTCATTGAAAGCGTTTGATTGGTGATATACAGGGCTATGAACACTCCCGTTACGGCAAACGGTACGGAGAACATGACGATAAACGGCTCCTTGAACGATTCAAATTGGGCCGCCATGACCATAAATACAAGGACCAATGCCAGCATCAGTATCTGCATCATAGATTTAAAGGAATCCTTCATCTCCTTTGAAGAACCGCCCAGTTTGAAAGTAATGCCGGGAACCTTCATCTCAGACATATTTGAGGATATCCACTCTGTGACATCTCCCAGATATCTGCTTTCCTTCAGATATGAAGTTACCGTGATCAATCTCTGCCGATTCTTTCTGTCTATGCTGACGGGACTCTCGACCTCTATAATCGTGGCGATCTGCTCCAGCCGCAGTTTTTCTCCGGTGGGAGTTGAGATAATAAGTGATCGGAGGTCCTGAGTATTCTGAAATTCCTCTCTATTGTATCTTAAAATGATATTGAATACATCACCTTCCTGCCTGAACTCACCCATTTTCGTGCCATAGAATACCGCTCTTAAATGCATTCCGATATATGCCGGCGAGAGTCCGAATTCTGCGGCTTTGACATAATCCGGCTTTATCCTCATCTCTCTTTTTCCTTTACTGTACGAGATGTCAACATTTCCGACCCCCTCGACCTGCAGCAGCTTTTCCTTCCAGGCCGCGGCGTTTTTTGCCATCAGATCGAGATCGTCACCGTATATTTCAAGCGAAGCGCCGCTGCCGCCCATTCCCAAGACCATTGAAAAACCGCTGGCTGTGGAAATATTGAAATTCTTATATCCCCTTATATGTTTGGGGATTAATTTTCTCAGTTTGTCGGCGATCTCAATAGACGGCCGCATATATCCATCGACGGGCTGAAGCTTGATTACTACTTGAAGTTTATTGGGACTGATCGTCTCAAACATCATATTTCCACCGGCACCCGCCTGGTAGAAAACTGTTTTTTCATCTTCAATATTTTCATAAACAAGATTCTGCAATGCCTCTGCCACTTCTATGGTCTCTGCCAGATTCACCAGGGCCGGCAATTCCATATTTATCTCTATCCTGCCCATATCCTCGTCGGGGATGAATTCTTTGGGCACCTGATTAATGAGGGCCAGCGAAGCAAAAAAGAGTAAAAAGAAGCCAAGTATCCACCATCCGCCATGGGATAATGATGCCTTTATCTTTTTTCCTGTCCAGGAGGTGATCTTTATCCAGAAATTCGAGACAGCTGTCTGCATCCGTGATTGCTTGCGCGATTTCTTCAGTATCAGTGAGCTCATAGCAGGGATCAGCGTTAACGCTGTCAGAAGCGATGCTATAAGAATTATTGTTACGATCATTCCGAGCTGTGAGAAGAATATTCCTACAAATCCCGTGACGAATGAAAGCGGGAAGAAGATCGCGACAGTTGTGAGCACAGATGCGGTCACCGCCATTCCAACCTCTCCGGGAGCGTACATCGCTGATTCTTTCAGTGGTTCATTAAGCGCGTAATGATGCCTGAAAATATTTTCAAAGATCACGATGGCGGCATCGACAACCATCCCGATCGCAATTACTAGAGCTCCGAGCGATATCATATTGATCGTATAGCCGAAGATCTTCATGAAGATAAATGAAATGATAAGTGAAAACGGCAAAGCCGCGGCTATCACTATCGCAGCCCGGAAATTCATGAGCAGAAGAAGAACTACCAGAATAACCAGTATCGTCGCGATAAACAATGTCCTTCCCAATGCGTAAAGATTGTCCTTGATCATCTGAGCAAGACTGAGGAACATCGTTAATTCCACCTGCTTCAACTCGCTTTGTATCTCATCGACAAATGCCATAGTCGCATCCGCCACTTTTATGGTATTCTTTCCCGCAGCCTTCTGTATAAAGAGCATTCCGCCCCTTTCCCTGTTCACCTTCAATTTCGGCCTCATATCACGGGAAGATGAGAACTCAACAGTCGCGAGGTCCTTAAGATAAACCGTTTGCGAGTCCTTGCGTATTATCGGAATATTGCCGAGATCGATCAGTGAATTTAATTCGCCATCTGTACGAATGGTCACATATCTTCGGGCAATGTCTATATACCCGGCGGGAACAGATAAATTATATCCGGAAAGAGCCTGCTGTATCATGCCGAAACTGATATTGGCTTTTTCCATCTTCTTCTGAGAAAGTTCGATAGCGACGATCTCGTCCTCAAGTCCCTGAAATCTGACAAGCCCGACACCATCGACCTTCATGATCCTGTCGATCACATTCTTTTGAATGTATTTCTCGGGGAATTTAAGATTGGGGTCTATTTTCACTCCGTAAAAAACTATCGGTGCCTGTGAAAAATCAAATTTGAACAATGTGGGCTTCTCAGCATCCTCCGGCAGATAGAAATTCGCCATATCAAGCTGG
This sequence comes from bacterium, assembly GCA_023133295.1. GTDB lineage: Bacteria > AUK180 > AUK180 > AUK180 > AUK180 > JAGLWT01. The sequence continues at coordinate 3,100 of JAGLWT010000086.1, forward strand.
GCCCGGATATCATTTGATGCCTCATCCAGATTCAGCCCCCAATTAAAGGAGATCATGATAACGGACATCCCTTCAACCGAATTGGAGGTTACATCCTTCACTCCACTGATGATCGAAAGACTTTTCTCTAAAGGTTCTGTAACCTTTTTCTCGACATCGATCGGATTCGCGCCCGGATATGCGGTGATAACGGTCAGCGACGGGATCTCGATATCGGGCATAATATCCAGGGGAAGTGAGAAAAATGCTATTGCCCCGAGAATGAGCACCAAGAGAAAAACCATCGCCACCGTGATCGGTTTTTTTACACTTAGTTCTGATATTTTCATATTTGTTTCCTATTTCGTTATCTTAACTTTGTCACCATCATTGACAAGGTAGGCGCCTATATAGATTATCTCATCTCCTTTTTCGATACCCTTGTTGATTATAGCCTTGTAATCGTTCTTTAACCCGGTTTCAACGGGGGTTTTGACTGCGGTGCCGTTCAATATTCTGAAGACATGCTGATTGCCTTCATTATCTTTTATAATGGCATCGATCGGGATGACAATTCCATCCTGAGTTGTTTCAACAATTCTGATCTCAACACGCTGATTGAGAATGAGTTCTACCTTGCCGAATGACAATTTTATAGTGATCATTCCATTCATAGGATTTCCATAAGCAACGGCTTTGGAAAGCTTTCCCGAATATTCCTTTCCCTTAGCATTTAGAAAAATACCCTTGGAGTTCCTTATCTTATCCAACTCTTCCGCGAAGACATTGACCGCTGCATAGAGCTTCCTGTCATTGACAATTGTGTAAACCGGCATAGACGGCCCTATGAACTGTCCCGGACTGGCATGCCTTTTTATGATCAAGCCTGAAATGGGTGCCTTTTCTTCTATCATATTGTATTTCATTCCGGTAAGTTCACGATCAACCGTATAAAGGATATCGCCCTTTTTCACGCGGTCTCCTTCCTCTTTATTGATCTTTCTTAATCTACCGGGGTATTTTGAAACGACATTTACCATTTCATCAGAGGAGATCACTCCCCAATAAGTACTTTCTACCTCAACCGTCCCGATATCCGCCGTGACGGAAGATACGAGTTTTACCGACCCTTCACCTTCACCCGCCTGCGGGCCCTTTGCAAAAATGCTTATAGTTAAAACCAATGCCAGAAATATTGTAAGTGTTCTTTTCATAACACCTCCTAATTTGTCAAGTATTCGATCTTGGCAACTGCGATCTCTTTTTGTAAAAGAGTACCCATAAAACCAAGTTTTGTCTTATTCAATAAAAGCTGAGCTTTCTCAAGATCCGTATAGCTCATCTCTCCGCTCTCAAAAGCAGCTTTTGTCGCATCGTAATTGTCCTGCGCCATCTCATGGTTCAATTTCAAGAGCTCATAAGAGTCCTTGACATTTTCTATTTCCATGAGCGAGGAAATGATCTCCGTTTCCAATTGATCCTTCATCGCCTTCAAACCGAGTCTTGCCTTTTCGATATCTGCTTTTGCCTTCTTGCGTTCAAAATAAACACCGTGCTGAGCAAAAATGGGTATGTCCACGATCAGCATTGACACGCCTTTGGAATACCAGTCCTCACTCTTCCAGGAGAATTCATCGGTCTTGTGATTCACATTCCAGCTATAAAAAATGGATGGAAGTGCGGGCGTAAGTGCCAGCCAACGGACATCCTTCAAGATCTTTATCTGACTTTCAAAGGCCTCTATCGATTGTGAGCTGTGCAATTTTTCCATGAGCTCAGAAATGCTGTAAGATGGGAATTCTTCCGAAAAAGAACCCGACACTTCTATATCTTCGTCAATTTTCAAAAATCTCTTGAATTTTTCTTTGGCGATGCGGAAATCGCTTTTTGCCTTGTTCAAGGTATTTTTTTCATCCCGCAGGGTTACCCGCTGGGCGGTCAAGAGGGGTTCGGGTACTTCACCATTTTCATATTTTTTGACCATGATCTCATATTCTTCCTCGGCAACTTCTACCGCTGTTTTCTGGATCTCTATCGATTCCTTGAGAAAAAGTAATGTAAAAAAATTGATCTTGGTCTGAAAGGAAATGGTATTGATCTGTATCCTGTTCTGTAATTTTGACAGCTTCAATGCCTTGGCAGAAAGCCGTGCGGCAAAATACCTCGCGCCGCCGACGGCGATGGGGATACCGAAAGAGAGGTCTATATTATTTATCTCCTCGGCAAGACCCATTGCGGCTGCGCCGCCCGGCATTGAAGAGAACATCGCCAATGTCATCGGATCGATATCCAGCTTCTGTTTCATTTGACTCCAGGTGACCTTAAATGTTGGCACAAAAGAGGAGTAGCTTTTATAAAGATCCCATTTGGCCTTATCCACATCCAGCTGGGACATCTTCAATTCAAGATTATTCTCTACAGCGACTGCGATCGATTCCTCTAATGTGAGGGTTCTCGCAAAAGCGCTTGCGGTGAGAATAAGCAGTAAAACGAGGATAGAAATCCTACTTCTCATTTATATCTCCTATCATATTGTTTAATATTTCTTTCACTATTGATTTATATATCTCTTTATCCTTATAAAGTCCTGACATCGTGCCGGGAAATATGCTCATCAAAAGACTGAAGATCAAGGACGCATAATACCCGGCGCGCTCCCTTTCAATACCGATAAGAACAATTCCTTCGTGCAGGGAGGAAACAACGGATCTCAATAAATTCTTATGTGTCTTATGAAAATCCCTGAGATTTGAAGGAGATTTTACGATGAAGAACATGCGCAATTTATCCTTATTGTCCCAAAGGTAATCCAGCGCCGCGAGAAACCCGCTTACAAAATGCTCCTTTGACCCAAGCGTGCCGGAGGCATTGTCTATAACGCTTTGTGTGATGCAGCGGACCATTTCATCGCAAGCGGCATTAAAAAGGGCATCCTTGCTTGTAAAGTGATAGTACAGCGTGCCCTTTGCGATCTTTGCCGCATCCTTGATCATATCCATGGATACATTCTCAAATCCGTGCTGAGAAAACAGTTCAAGAGCGGTCTTTATTATTTTTTCTTTTGTTGTCATATTTTATTATACTGACTAGTCAGTCGAATGTCAAGTTGATTCTGTAATTTTTCACCATTTCAACATGTAGAGTAGAAAAGATAGTTCCAAAATTATGCTTCGCAGAGCATAAGTGCAATGGAAAGTGTGAAGTGTGAAGTGTAAAGTGGGAAAATACAATGAAGAATGACGCTTCGCAGTGACCCAGTAGACCTAGTGTCCCAGGTACAAGTGCAAAAGAAAGTGTCAAGTGTGAAGTGGGAAAAGACCGGGTGAAATAAAACTGGATCCCACGGTCGCAAGCTCCCTCTGGATGACATTCTCTTCTTCCTTATTTTCCTTCCCGCATCCGCTCAGCGGGAGCCCGGCAGCGCCGGGCGACCAAC
>JAGLWT010000087.1 GCA_023133295.1 bacterium
ATATCACAAATGTCCCGAGGATCGGGCCGAAGACATTTGAGAATCTGAAAGCCCATATCACGGTAGGTGACGGTGCCTCCACCTCTTCTCCTGAAGCGAAGAAGAGAGTTGCGGCAAGTGTTTCACCCGATGAGCTTGTGAATATCAATACTGCTTCTCAGAGCCGGCTTGAGACATTACACAGGGTAGGGCCGAAAACCGCACAGAATATCATTAATTATCGAGACGAGAACGGGCCGTTCAAAAGGATAGAAGATATTCAAAATGTCCCGAGGATCGGGCCGAAGACATTTGAGAATCTGAAGCCGTATATTACGGTCGGGCAGATCAGTTCAAAGAAAACCGATACCATTAAAGTGCAGGAAAGCGATGAATCCGAGGATGCCTTGAAAGAGGAAGCGATCGAGAATGAAAAGCCAGACAACACCGGGGAAATAGAAGAAGAAAAAGAAGCAGAGGACGAAGCCGTCAAGGAAGTTGAGAAAGTAGGCGGCTGTAATGCTGCTCTCACCATCAGTCCTGTGAATATCAACACCGCTTCGGAGAAAGAATTAGCTGCCATTCCCGGAGTTGATCAGAAGATGGTCGCAAAGATAGTCGAGTACCGGAAAAGCAATCAAGGTGTTTTCAAGGACCTGTCAGAAGTCCGGAAAGTGGCTTCCATCTCGGATCGTAAATTCAAAAAGATCAAGAAGTACATTATTCTGGAGTGATCATGACTCAAATTGCCAAGTTGAAAACAGAAGCATTGGAATTATTAGAGAAGGCCTCAACCCTTGAGGAGATCGAAGAGTTAAAGATCCGCTTTCTGAGTAGAAAGGGAGAATTGGCCGGCCTCTTTTCAGAAATTCCAAAATTGGACCCCGCCGAAAGAAAGCAATTCGGACAGGGGATAAATGACTTAAAAATTCTTTTAACAGAGGGCTTGGAAGAGAAGGAAGCTACCCTGAAGCGAAGCAAAAGGGACCTGCCTCCGGTAGATATCACCCGCGACCCGTTTCCTTTCAGAAAGGGATCTGTTCATCCTCTAAGCGCCACTTATATCGAGATAATCAATATTTTTAAATACCTTGGATTTATCGTTGTCGAAGGTCCCGAAATAGAAGAGGATTTCTATAATTTCGAGGGGCTTAATTTCCCTCCCGACCATCCCGCCAGGGATGAGCAGGACTCGTTCTTTATGCAGAATGGCAAACTCCTGCGTACACATACTTCGCCTGTTCAGGTGCGCGTGATGGAATCACAGGAGCCGCCTCTTGCTGTTGTATCCCCGGGAAAGTGCTATCGAAGAGACACGATAGATGCTTCGCACTCATCCATGTTCAATCAATTGGAAGGATTCCTCGTGGACGAGAATATTTCTGTGGCGGAGCTCAAGGGCACTATCAAATATTTTATTAAAGAACTCTTCGGAGAAAAGAAGACCCGCTTTCGGCCGCATTTTTTCCCCTTCACAGAACCCTCGATGGAGGTTGATGTAGAATGTGTGTTCTGCGGCGGTAAGGGCTGTAATGTATGTAAAAAGACCGGCTGGCTCGAGATAATGGGTGCCGGAATGATAGACCCGAATGTTTTTATTAAGGCAGGCCTTGATCCTGTTAAGTATTCCGGATTTGCTTTTGGAATGGGTATTGAGAGGATCGCAATGCTCCGATATGACATAAACGATATGCGTCTCTTCTTCGAGAATGACATCGAATTCCTTGATCAGTTCAGGTAATATATGAAATACAGTTTAAATTGGATCAAGAAATATATTGATATCGAGCTCTCCGAAGACGAACTCTATAAGAAACTTACAATGAGCGGCTCCGAAGTAGAGGGCTACCATATGCTGCTGGAGGACATTTCGGATATTGTGATCTCGAAGATAAATAAGATAGAGCCCCACCCGCAGGCAGATAAACTTCAGATCTGCACCGTCACCGACGGGAAAGAAACTTATTCTGTCGTTTGCGGAGCGACTAATATACAAAAGGGTCAGATAGTCCCATTGGCGAAGGTCGGAGCTTCTCTGCCCGGGAATATGAAGATAAAAAGATCCAAGATCAGAGGAATTGAATCTGAGGGGATGCTCTGCTCGACAAAGGAATTGGGGCTGGGTACCGACCATGAAGGCATTTTCATCCTCAAAAGTGATCTTAAAAAAGGAAAGAGCTTCAAAGATTATTTCGACGATACGATATTTGAGATCGAAATTACTCCAAACCGTCCCGATCTCCTGTCGCATTACGGCCTCTCCAGAGAGATAGCCGCTATCACCGGCAAAAGAGCGAGGCCTCTGGAAATTGTTGATTCCATTGTAGGGAATACTGAATCTCCGATAAGGGTCGAGATAAAGGATCTGGAAGCATGCCCTAAATATCTTCTTCTTTATATTAAAAATATTGAGAATCCTTCATCGCCTCAAGAGATCAAGAATGCCTTGATAGCAATGGATACAAATCCGAAAAGCCTCTTGGTGGACCTTTCGAATTATAATCTTTTTGAAACCGGACATCCCACACATTTCTTTGACGCAGATAAGATACAAGGCAATATCATCGTGCGTTTCGCGAAAAAGGGTGAGAAGACAATTACCCTTGATGGAGAAGAGAGGGTCCTGGAATCTACCGACCTCGTAATTGCTGATGAGAAGAAGATACTCGCCATAGCGGGAGTGATCGGATGCGCCAACAGCGAAGTAAATGACAGCACCAAGAATATCGCCATCGAGAGTGCTGTTTTTAAACCTTCATTGATCAGAAAGACCAAGAACCGCCTCGGAATAAAATCAGATGCCGCATACAGATATGAAAGGGGAGTGGATATCAATGCTCCTGAGACCTCATTGAAGCGGATAATGAAGCATTTCAGGGAGTATACGACATTCGAAGCGAACTCCAATGTGATAGATGTTTCAGCCCCCGCTCCGGCTATCAGGGATATCGTATTAAAGGAGCAGACCATAAAGAGCATCCTCGGTGTTTCGCTGGAGAGCAGTGAGATAACTAACATCCTTTTACGTCTGGGGTTCAAGATAGAAAAACTTCTCGAGTCATCCATGAAGGTCACCGTTCCGACATTCAGATATCATGATATTGAAAGGGAGATCGATCTGGTAGAAGAGGTCGGCAGGATATATTCTTTTGAACGCATACCCGCTGCCCGCCCGTATATTCGCGGCCCTTTGGTGCTCAATAAATACAGGGATTTCAAGGATGACCTGAAACATGTGATCGCCGGAAGGGGATTTCATGAAACTGTTACACTTACAGTATCCGAAGACAAATTGTATCAGTCTTACGGGTATCAGGAAGATATGCTCCAAATAACCAATCCATTGAATATCAGTCAGAATGTTTTTGCACCGCTCATATTCCCCAGATTGATAAATGTACTTATCAGAAACCTTAAATACCGGCCTGAGCAGCTCGGATTCTTTGAGATCGGCAATGTTTTCTCAGGCGAGGAAAAAGAGCGCATATCCATATTGATGTACGGAAAAAGATGGGGAAATAACTGGATCACCGGAAGCGAAGAAAAGATCGCGGACCTCTTTGACCTGAAAGGTGAATTATCCGCGATATTCAATTATTTGGACATTAAAGACAAGATCGAGTATAAGAATGTTGATCTGCCGTACTTCGTGCCCGGCAGATCCGGCGAGATCCTTCTTGATGGTGCGCAGATCGGCTGGCTGGGACAGGTAGAGCCCGATAATATCCCTTCAAAACGGATAAAGTACCCTGTGATATCGGCAGAATTTGACCTTAAAGCACTTTATAGCGATGAGATAATTACTTATGGACACTTTTCCATGTTTCCTGAGATAGAGAGAGATCTGGCAGTTGTTTTTCCTGATCATCCGGTCAATGCCGAGGTAATTTCAGCGATCAGCTCTGCCGCGGGAGAAATGCTTAGAAGTATTGAACTGAAGGATGTTTATAAACTGAAAAATAAGGCATTTTCGCTGATGTACCGGCTCACATTCCAATCCGGGAAGAAAACCCTGAAGGATAAGCAGGTAGATTACTTCATGACTCAGATAATTAAAAGAATAGAGGGGGATTTTGATGCCAAACTCAGATAGATCTGAAATGGAGATAGAGATCGCCGAACTCGTAAAGAATCTCTATAAGTATTTTAAAAAGGTCGAAAAACTCAAAATAAGTCATATTGAAATGAAGGACGAGCTGAAAGGGATCAGAGATGAATTAGTGGAGATCAGGGACCAGATCTCCGAATACAGGAAGATCGAAGATGCAAAAAATTAGAATAAACATCGGGGGCGAGCATTTTACATTAGAGACCGATACACCTGATAAGGTCAAAAATATAGAAAGATTCATACATGAAAAGATAGAGCTCGCTTCTAAGGCGACCGGCCTGAACGATACCAGGAAGAATCTTACCTTTGCATTTCTTTCTGTTGTAGTCGAGATGTGGGACAATGTTAAAGAGACCTTTGGTGTGGATGATGGTCAGGAAACTGCCAAGTACAGGATAGAAGTACTGAATACGAAGATACAAGAGAAGATAGAGGAGTTAAATGATGGATTGGATTAGTTCAAAGAAAATAGACACCTTCAGGACCTGCGGATACCGGTATCATGAGATGTATTTGAATAAGAGCAGAGAGAAGGGCAAGTGGGAACCGAATTCAAATTATCAGAACCTCGAGAAGAATATTAAGAAGGGATTCGAAGAGAGATCCAAGATATTCCGTGGCAGGATCCCCGCTCTCGAATACGGCCTGGACTTCACCCGTCCGGATAAATTTAATGAGGAGGCGATAAAGTATTGTGAAGAGAAATTCAATGAATTCTTCGAGAACAATAAGATCACGAAGTTCGAAAACAGGTTTAAACCCGTTTTTTCCCGATATGACTCTAATTACGGCTTCTTTTCACCTGTATCCTTCACAGCGCTTCTAAATGGAGTCAGCACCGCGTTTTATGTCAATATGAGTGGTTCCGTAAAGAGTGCCGAGAACCTTCCCTGGGATACTGAATACATTATCAATTGCTGGATACTTTCCAGAGAGCTGAAAGATATTAAAGGCATTGCGTTCATATATCCCTTCTCAGGCGAGATATTCTCGGCTGAGATCACCCGTGAGCATGTGGATGCAGGATTAAGCGCGGCGCAGAAATTCCTGCACGAGCTGTCAGTTTCAAACAAAAAATCACGGCGTAATCCCTTTTGTGATTGGTGCGATTTTCAAGGCGAATGCCCGGCATGGAAGGATTATCCAATGACGATGAAGAAGGAAGACCGGCGCCAGCTGTTTCGGCTTTCGTATTCAAAGCTTGATGTGTACAAGCGCTGCCCATTCCTTTTTGAAAAGATATATGTTAAAAAGATCGCTCAGAAGCCCCGGGATTTCTTTTCTGTGGGAAGTACGATCCATAGCGTAATGGAAGAATTGGAGACGATGGATACTCCGCCGCCGATGGAAGAGATCAGACAGCTCTATAATAAGATGTGGCTTTCAGCGGGCTTCTCAACACAGGAAGATGAAGATAGGGTTAAAGAGGAGACATGGGCGTGGTTCAAGGAATATCTGGAGAAAATAGCGCTAAATCCTTATATAAAGGCAGATGAAATAGAGCTGTATTTTCAATTCCCCATCAAGGGCAAATTGGTAGTGAATGGATTTATCGATCGTATTGATAAATTGGAAAACGGTAAATATGAGATAATCGACTACAAGACAGAGACATCAATGCGAACACAAGAGGATGTGGATGAGGATATGCAGCTGACCGCATATTTCTGGGCCTGTTCCAAGCTGGGATACGATGTTGAGAAAATGAGCCTGCATTTCAACAGATTTCAAAAGAATATATCCACAACCAGGACCCCTGATGACATCGAGAAATTTGAAAATGAAATACTTGATTGGTATTCGAAGATAGAAAATGAGACCGAATACAAGCCGTCAGAAAATAAGTATTGCGATAATTGCGACTTCAGACCGGAGTGTCCGATCTTCGCTGATAAATAAGCAGAGTACTGTATTCCGGAGTGAAATATGAGACATTATTCCATGAAAAATGCGGGTATTCTTGTGATCGTACTTTTTTTATCCTGTGCCGGAAGCGATACGGAACCGATTTTGAATAGAACAGAGACAATTCCTAAAGCTCAACGAAAATCGCATTCTATCAAAGCTTTTTCAAAGACATATTCGGATGAGTATTTCTGGATGAAAGATAAAAGCAGGTGTAACGAAGAGGTACTATCGTACATAAAGGAAGAGAACAGGTACACGGAAGCTGTTGTTGAACCATGTAAAGAAAAGATAGAGCAACTCTATGAGGAAATGAGAGCCCGGCTGACTGAGGATGATCTGCATGTTCCCGAGAAGATCGATGATTATTACTATTACAGCAAGGATTTGAAAGGCAACGAGTATCCTGTCTATTGCAGGAAGAAGGGATCTCTGGAATCAATCGAAGAGGTGATCCTCGATGTCAATCTTCTTGCCGCGGATCAGGGATATTTGGAGGTTGCTGATATTTCGATCAGCCCCGATCATAAAATGCTGGCGTATCTTGCTGATACTGAAGGAAATGAATTTTACCGTTTATTTATCAAGAACCTTTCTACCGGACATTTGCTTAATGATAATGCCTATCCGGTCGGGGATATGGAGTGGGGAGAGGACAATAAAAGCATTTACTTCTCACTTATGGATATGGAATCTAATCGATCCGATAAAGTATTTGTACATGTATTGGGAGAAGAAAAAAATAAACTCTTATTTGTAGAAGAAGATGAAGGATTCAACGCGGGGATATCGAAGTCCAGAGATAAGAAATACCTTTTCATATCCTCATTCAGCCATACGGCCTCTGAAGTGTTTTATGCTCCCTCGACGGGAGGGGAATTCAAGGTGTTCACAGCTCGTATCCCGGGGCATATCTATTATCCCGAGAGCCGCAACGGGGAGTTCTATATCTGGACAAATTGTGACGGAGCAAAGGATTTCAAGGTAATGAAGTGTCAGCAGGAAGAAACCTCTTCCAGCAATTGGAGAAGCTTTATAGATGGTGAGGATGGGATACATAAGGATTTTGTAATTTTCAAAGACCACTTTGTCCTTTCCGAAACTAAAGAATCTGATGAGACATTGAAAGTACTGAATTTCTCTTCAGGAAAATGGCATGAGATTCCACTGGGCGACCCGCCATATGCTGTCTATCTGCACAACAATCCTGAATTTACTTCGAAAATATTTCGTTATTCTTTCGTTTCTATGATAGATCCTTACTCGGTGATCGATCACGATATGAACACGAAACATGATCTGGTGAAAAAGGTTCAGAAGATAATAGGCGGATATTCACGAAAGAAGTATCATCAAGAGCGTATCTACGCTCAAGCGGAAGATGGAACAAAGGTGCCGATATCTCTTGTATATAAGCGCTCGCTTTTTAAGGGTGACGGTTCCAATCCGCTTTGGTTATACGGCTATGGCGCTTACGGGGACAGTAATACGGATTACTTCTCTTCTGCAAGGTTAACACTTTTGGACCGGGGCTGGGTCTACGCCATTGCCCATGTGAGAGGCGGCGGAGAGCTTGGAAAGAAATGGCATGAACAGGGGAGCATGCTCAATAAAAAGAACACCTTCACAGATTTCATATCCTGCGCCGAATCTCTTTACGAAAACAAATATTCCTCAGCAGACAAGGCCGTTATCAATGGCGTGTCCGCAGGGGGAATGTTAATCGGAGCTGTTTTGAATATCAGACCGGAAATCGCCCGCATGGCGATTCTTGAGGTCCCCTTTGTTGATGTTCTCAATACGATGATGGATCCGACGCTTTCTGCGGTTGTTTCTGAATACGAGGAATGGGGTAATCCGAATATCCGTGAAGAGTTTAATTATATAGCCTCCTACTGCCCATATACTAATCTCAAACAAGGGAAATACCCTGATATTCTGATCACTGCCGGCATGAATGATATGAGGGTGAACTATTGGGAAGGATTGAAGTATACCGCGAAACTCAGGCAAGTTAAGACAGGTAACTCGCTTGTATTGCTGAAGATGAATATGTCAGGTCATTTTGGCGATTCAGGCCGGTATGAGCATTATAAGGACCTTGCCTTTATCTACGGTTACGCCATTTCTACAATAAGGTAACAAACACAAAGGTACCTAGTATTTGTCCGGAAAAAAGATCTGATATTTTGCTTTGATCTTCGGATCGTTCCAGTCTATCTTTGACGCCGCGGTCTGTACCGAACCCTCAAGGGTGTGATGACAAACGCAATCCTGTGCAGGATCAAGATTGTCAATGATATGTGTCAGGATCTTCTTTGCGTTCACGACATTCGCCGCTGCATTTGCCAGAACAGTTTTCACTGAAACCTCTTCACCTTCTTTCCACACATCGTAATCGGTGGAAAGGGCCAAAGTAACATAACACATTCCAGCTTCTCTGGCGAGCTTGGCTTCAGGAATAGCGGTCATTCCAATGATATCGACTCCCCATGATCTGTATATGCGGGATTCCGCTTTTGTTGAGAACTGGGGTCCGTCAATACATATATATGTTCCCTTCTTATGATGTTTGATATTAAGGTCTTCACAGGCATTGTTCGCTAGAGTTCTCATTCCTTCGCAAAAAGGTGTGGCAAAGGGGATATGGACGACGATTCCGTCACTGAACATCGTATTGACCCTGTTCTTGCTTCTGTCGAAGATCTGATCAGGAATAACTATATCTCTCGGGGCGATCTCTTCTTTCATTGAACCGACTGCGGATACAGCGACGAGTTTTCTGACTCCGGCTGATTTAAGTGCCCAGATGTTGGCTCTTACATTGATCTCATTAGGATGTATCACATGTCCGGCACCGTGGCGGGGGATGAAGACGATCGTCTTTCCGTTAAGATCACCGAAAGTGAGCTCTGCAGAGGGTGCCCCAAAGGGTGTATCGACTTTTATCTTCTCAACATTCTCCAATCCGTCGATGCTCTGAACACCGCTGCCGCCAATGACTCCGATCTGTGCTTGTCTCATAATTTCTCCTATTCTGTGAAAAATAATGATAATGGATTTTACAAAAAATTGCAAGTTAGAATTGGGGACGGTGGTTGGCATAGTTGGCATAATATACCTCCTAAATACTCTGCAAATATAGATATAATAGGCGGTAACAGTGTTATCTATAATTAGAAAAATTCCAAAATATGGGGCCATAAGTTCATTATTCAAGTACGACAATCTCCATTTTTTTTAGAAATACTGCTTCACTCCTCATATAGAACTTCTTTACATAGCGTTTTACATGTGACTATGCGACGAGTAGGAAGTAGATTACGCCAATTATGCCAACTTCTGGCACCATGAAACGATGAAATAATATTATGCAAGAATCGTCGATATAACCCAATACATAAGAAGTAACAATGAGAAAAAGAGACGAATTATGCCAACTATGCCAACCACCGTCCCCATTATTAGAAAAATTTGAATACAGAGGATGTTGTGGTATAATCCAGTGCTCTGATTTATTAATGCGATAACAACGACGCTTCGCAGTGGACCCAGGGACAAGTGGACCCAGTGGAACATGCTTCGCAAAGCACAAGAGCACAAGTGACAAGTGGGGAAATGAAGGATGAAAGAATGACGAATGTGATTCCTTTTTTCTGCACTAACTTCGAACCTCTAGCCTCTTGCCTCTATTTATGAATCAGAACACTTACCCAGAGGAGGGAGTCAAGATGTTAATAGACAGACACAGCGCACCTGATCATGTTATGAATCATATTTCCGATCTGGATCCTTTATTTGTTGTGAGGACATCACGAGTAGGGTTTTTGGAACCCTTGCTTGCGCTTCTGGTCTGCCTCACCGGGGTTGGGATCAGTTTAAATGTTCTATGGAAACTTGTGGCACCACTTACCAGGGGGCAGGAAGTGGTCTTGGAGACAACGCCGGATCTCATTGTAGTATATCCGAATGACTGGAGCCCGCTCACATTTTATTTTGTTGTCTTCGGCCTCGTGATATTCATTGGCCTTATCTTGGCCGTTATATCGGTCAAATGGTTTATGGATAGGGTGCCTTGGGTTGTCGGTACCAAAGACAAGGTGATCTTTATCTACAGAAGGCGCATTGCCTCCTGGACATGGGAGCATTTTAACGCCAATCATGTATTTAAGAACAGGGGAGCAAAGGGCTCGCTGACCCTCTGGATGAAAACCTCCATGTATCGTGACATCAAGGGTCCCAAGTACAAAAAGGACCATATCAAGCTTATCGGCATACCTTTTCCCGAAGAGATCAAAGACATCTGTCTGGAAAGAATTGATGCCTGCACCGAAGAAGCGAAGGAATGATGGGGACGGTGGTTGAATTTGTTGAATTAAAGAGAAAGAGAATACGCTATCTCGACGGATTCGAAGAGCTTCACTGATCATATATATTCCTTCCGGTATTCCTATAGTCCCATTCATACGGGGAAAATACAGCCGTTAATTCAACACATTCAACCACCGTCCCCTCTGTCTAATCAACACGCATAAGAGTATGAATCCCGAGCCACACAGGAAATATCGTAGAATATATATCATATTAATTCAACATATTCAACCACCGTCCCCATTCTTGTTTGATTCTATTTGAGAGAGTGGTATAATAGGGAAGAGATATTAGGGAAAAGGAGGGAACATGAAAAAAGTTCTATGTTTATTCATTCTAATGTGCTTGATCTTGGTCTCGGGAAATATATTTTCTGAAAAAATAGTACGGGTAACCGCGGCGGTCGCCGAATTTCAACCGAGTAATACCGTTTCCGAGAACCTTGCCGCCACTATAACAGAGTATTTCAGGACCCATCTTTTCGGTAAGGATAAATACATCCTTGTTACCCGGGAGAATATGGAAGAGATATTGAAGGAGCAGAATTTCCAGGTATCCGGATGTATGAGTGATCAATGTGTTGTTGAAATGGGAAAAGTATTAGGTGTGTCAAAGGTATTTACCGGGACATTGGGTACAGTCGGCAGCATATATTTGCTGAGCATCAAGATATTAGATGTTGAGACGGGACAAATCGAAATGGCGAAATCCCAAAAAGCCAATAAGGAAGAAGATCTATTGGGCGCCGTGGAAAGACTTGTAATGAACATGCTGAATATCACACCATCACAAAGGAGAAGGATCCCCAATTCATCTACTGTTGTTCGCGAAGGTTTAGTATATTGTACCGATGAGATCAATCCGTACACGGGCGTTCTTACTTTTTCGGATGAGTCAGGCCTGCTCTTAGGTGAGGAAAATTATGTTGACGGCATCATTAATGGGGAATTGATCGCATATTACGCAAACGGGAATGCAAGCTCCAGGAGCACCTGGAAGAACGACAAACTGGAAGGTGTGTGTAATTATTATTATGAGAATGGGAATGTAAGCTCCATGAGCAATTATCGAAACGGCAAGCTTGAGGGCGAGTGCTTACTGTATTATGAAAATGGAGTGATTAAGCTCAGATGTTATTACAAGAACGATAAGTTTGAGGGTGAGGGCTTTGAGTATGATACGAACGGGAATGTGAGTTCACAAGGCAATTACCGCAACGGATTACTTGATGGCGAGTATGCTACCTATTATGATGGAAAGATATTAACCAAGGCGAATTACAGAGCCGGCAGGCGTTATGGTGAATCCATACAATATTTTGAAAATGGAAATATAAGCTCCACGGGCATTTATAAGGATGAGAAGCTTGAAGGTGAATGTGTTGACTATTATGAGAACGGGGATGTGAGTTCCAAATACTATTACAAGAACGATCAGCTTGACGGCAGATATACATGGTATTATGAGAATGGGAATGTGAGCTCGAAATGCGATTACAAGAACGGACTGCGGGACGGTGAGTCTGTTGTCTATTATGAGAATAAGGGTGTCAGTTCCAAGTGTTATTACAAGAGCGACAAGCTTGACGGTGAGTATGTATGGTATTACGAAAACGGAAAATTAAAGAAGAAAAAGAGTTTCAAAGCTGATCTGCCGATCGGAAAATGGGTCCTTTATGATGAAAACGGAAGTATGATCAAAGAAGACCGAGGCGGGAAAATCAAATTCATCACCCATTTCAAGGATGGAAAGAAAGAGTCAGAGAGTAATTACAGGCACGGCAAGCTTGACGGCGAGTGGATCGAATATTATGAAGGCGGCAAGGTATGGTCAAAGAAAAATTACAAAAAAGACAATCTCCATGGTGAGTACACATCGTATTATAAAAATGGGAATCTGAACTACAAGAGCAATTGGAAGGATCATATGCTTGAAGGCGAGTATCTATTATATTATGAAAACGGGAAGATAAGCTCTAAGGAGATGTACGAACTTGACAAACTCGAGGGTATGGCTATAGACTATTTTGAGAACGGAAAGATCAGCGCCAAAACTAATTACCGCAAGGGCAAATTCGAGGGTGAGGCATTTACTTATTATGAGAGTGGAAAGCTTGAATCCAAAAGCAATTACCAGAACGACCTGCGTGAAGGTGCGTCAATATTATATGATGAAGATGGAAATGAAATCCTTCGACAAAACTATCAGGCGGGGGAAGCAATAGAGTAAGATAGTAAGTGTACAAGAAAGTGTGAAGTGTGAGGTGTGAAGTGTAAAGTGGGAAACTACAATGAAGAAATGGGTGATAGGCTTAAGTATAGTGAACAGTGAACAATGAATAAATGAACAGTGAGGGAAACACAAGAAGCAAATACCGTATGGATTCCTCGCTTTCGCGGGAATGACGAAACAGGAGCAAGAAAAGATGGATCCTTCGCGGAAAAGCTCAGGATGACACCAAAGAAGGACAGGTCAAGCCCTGTCCCTACGATTATTCGAATTTTTCTCAACCTTGAACTTTGAACAATCTTCTCTATCTCACACATGCAAGGGGATGGATTCTTCGGTTGCTAACTGTCTTTAAGGGTGGCGCGGTAGGCCGTTCTCCTACAACGCTTATTTATTCGTCTTTCTAATTGTCCATTGTCAATTGTCAATTGTTCATTGCTTATCTTGCCTTTTCCCTTCTATTGTGATAAAATTACGCATGTTCCTCATAAAGATAATAATATTCCTTATTCTGGCGTTTATATACCTCTTTTTCTTTGAAAAAAGGGGCAAGAAGAAAAATGACATCTTTCTATTTCTTTACCTTGGCATTCTCTTTGTTATCTTTACTTCATTATGGCAGGTCACACTCCCGGAATTCTACTTTCTGCTGACCTTTACATTACTAATAGCGGTCTTCCGGGCAGGATTATATTCACTCGCGCTCTTAATCTTCCAATTGGGATACTCCGCACTTTTCCTCGGATCGGTAATTTCGTTCCCCGCTTACGGTGTTATTATCGTCGGTACCGTAGCGACCATCGGATTTATTCGGATATTTTCTTATGACCATAGTGAAAAGACCTTCGGCAAGCCGGGAGATGACGGGAGTGAGGTTTCAGGGGACTATGAAGAGACCTTTCTGAAGAAGATCGAAATGAATGTCAAATCCAAGATGGACCTGGTTTCAACTATGGATGAGGAAATACTCTTCTTCCATTATCTCCTGAAGAAAAATCGCCTGGTCATCGGGTATTCCAATCACAAATCTCTTATGAAAAGCGATATCCCCTGGGAAAGCGTGCCTTTTCTGAAGGAATTGATTCTTTCCGCAAAGGTCTCCCGGGTGGACCGCCCGGAGGAAAATATACGCAAATACGGCCTCTTTCTGAAGGATGTTATCATCAATGGAATGATAATAAAGCCCTTTTTGAACGGAGATCGTGTTGAAGGGATCATGGGTTTCGCGACATCTCACAGCAAAAGATTCCAGCAGTATCTTCCTTTTTATGAGAGATATCTGGATGATATGGCGGAATACTTCCAAAGCCGCCGCATTTACCGCAAGCTCTTAAAAGAAAAGAATGAGTTCCTCTTCTTTTATAATGCTCTGAGCAAGATGAATCAGAGCCGCAGTCTGAGCGATATCTCCGACAATTTCCTTAATTCGTTCAAAAAGATGTTCTCAGTGAACATATACTCCTTTCTCGAGGTGGCTGAGGACAGCTATCGTGTGATCAGCTCTACTTCCAAGGAATGTATTACGGACAAGTGGTTCGCTGTTCCCCAAGGCAGCTATCTGCTCCCTCTGATGAAGAAGCCGGAGTTGCGCATTGTAAACATCGGCGACGAAAGAAGGATCAAATTGAATATTTCCGGATCGGTGGAGAGTATGTTCAATTCGGGCATCTTCATAGCCATACCGATTCAGACATCCGTATCAAATCCATATGTGATCTTGCTGGAGCTGAAAAGTAAGCATCTATCTTCCAATGAAAAGAAGATGATATCCATCCTGTCTGATAATCTGCAGCATATTATCGAGAATA
The DNA here is from genome assembly GCA_023133295.1 of bacterium. Lineage (GTDB taxonomy): Bacteria > AUK180 > AUK180 > AUK180 > AUK180 > JAGLWT01. The sequence goes on from JAGLWT010000087.1 coordinate 14,404, forward strand.
TGGCACTTCTGGAGAGATTCAGCAATCTCGCTAACTATGACGGTTTGACCGAGATCTACAATCATAAGAAGTTCCAGGAACTCTTTCAGGAAACATTGGACCATTCAAAAAGCCCCCGCAGGGATCTTTGTGTGGTGATGCTGGACATAGACCATTTCAAACAGTTCAATGACACATACGGCCATAAAACTGGGGATCTCGTTTTGAAAAAAGTCGCCCGCTCAATGGAAAAATCCATTAAGGATAATGATGTGGTTGCCCGTTACGGCGGAGAGGAGTTCATCGTATTGATAAGGGATTCCGATATAGAGACCGGAATGTCGGTGGCGGAAAGGATACGCAAGAACATTGAGAGTATCAGATTGGATATAGGGAGTGAGGTCATACGCATTACAATAAGCGGAGGGCTTTCACATTACCCGTCGATGGGCCTTGACCGGTCGACATTGATCGAGAAAGCCGATAAGGCCCTGTATGCCTCCAAGGAAAAGGGGCGGAATCAGGTCAGCATATTTGATTAAGGAGTAAAAAATGATAGAGAATCTTCATCCAAAAAAGATAGTAGAAGAATTGGATAAATATATTGTGGGACAGAATGAGGCGAAGAAGGTTGTATCGCTTGCCTTGAGAAGCCGCTGGCGGCGGAAACAATTGGATAAGGATATGCAGAATGATATCTTCCCGAAGAATATTATCCTCATGGGCCCTACCGGTGTCGGGAAAACCGAGATCGCCAGAAGACTTTCCAGCATTTCAACCGCGCCTTTTCTTAAGATAGAGGCCACTAAGTTCACTGAGGTCGGCTATATGGGTAGAGATGTCGAGTCGATGATCAGAGACCTTGTTGAGATAGCTATAAATCTGGTAAAGAGTGAAAAAGCGCTTAAGGTTGAAAAACGGGCTGCGACCCGTGCCAGAAAGCGTATCCTTGACCTTCTTGCCGGCCAGCCTAAGAAAGAAGATAACAAAGACATTGAAGAAAAGGATGATCAGGGCCGCACCAGAGCCTTTATTGAAGCCAAATTTGAAAAGGGTGAATTCGATGAGAAAGAGATAGAGATAGAGGTTCAGGAGCTCCGCCCCATGCCGAAGCTCGAATATTTCTCAAATCAGGGCGCTGAAGAGATAGATATGTCCTTCTCCGATATATTCAAAGGGCTTCTTCCCAAGGGAAAGAAGAAGAAAAGACGCATCAAGGTGAAGGAAGCCTTTGATATCTTCTGTGATGAAGAGCAGGCAAAGATGATCAGCACCGAGGATGTGATCAGCGAGGCGAAGGAAAGGGTACAAAACGATGGAATGGTCTTTGTCGATGAGATCGATAAGATCGCCGGAAGTTATTCCAAGGCAAGCGGGCCGGATGTCTCCAGAGAAGGTGTGCAGCGTGATCTGCTTCCTTTGGTGGAGGGCACCCGTGTGAATACGAGGTACGGAGTGATCGACACCGCGCATATTCTCTTCATAGGCGCTGGTGCTTTTAATGTTTCAAAGCCATCCGACCTTATCCCCGAATTACAGGGCCGTTTTCCCCTCAGGGTTGAATTACACGCCTTGACCAAGAAGGACTTTGCAAGGATACTTATAGAACCGAAAAACGCGCTTATCAAGCAGTACAAGGCATTGATGGGAGTTGAGAATCTGAAGCTCGAATTTACGGACGATGCGATAAAAGAATTGGCGGACTCCGCATTTCGGCTTAATCAGACCTCGGAGAATATCGGCGCGCGCCGGCTTTTTACGATCATGGAATTTCTTTTGGAAGAGATTTCCTTTGAATCTCCATATAAGAAGGGTGAAAAGAAAAAGATCACCGCTGCTTTTGTGCGCGATAGACTTGAAAAATTCACGAATGATGAGGACTTGACAAATTATATTCTCTGATGCGCTTCTATATAGACGGGTATAACCTTACGCATAAGATCTCCGATGGAAATATCAAGGAAATGAGAGTGGAACTCCTTGAGATGTTCGTGAAATTCGCCGAAATGCGGGCGAAGCATTTCTTTGTAATAGTTTGGGACGGAAAAGAAGAGGCGGAAAGAACAAAAGAGCTTTTAAAAAATCTATCCGAGGTCTTTACCGAGGACGGCGCCTCAGCGGATGCCTATTTGATAGCCCAGGCCCGGGAGGATGAGGATGTATGCATCGTTTCCTCCGATTCCAAGGTCTTTGCCAAATCCGCAAATCATGGTGCTGTATGTGTATTCGCGGAAGAGTTCCTTGCTGTAGTTAATAGCGTGATAACGGGAGATGCATATAGGCCGAGATTCCGGAATAAAAAGAATGAATCTTTGAGACAAAAAGTGATAGAGGAATTGATATGAGCGATTTTCTGGATTTTGTAGAATTATACGTGACTTCCGGTAATGGAGGTAATGGAACCGTTGCATTTTTAAGGGATGCCTTGAATGCTAAAGGCGGCCCGGCTGGCGGAAAAGGCGGCAATGGGGGAGATGTTATCATGAAAAGTGATTCTTCCTTACGCTCGCTGTATAAATTGAGATTTACACATCATCTTGGCGCGGGCCATGGCGGTAACGGCGGAAATAACAATAAAACCGGCGCTGGAGGCGATGATCTGCAGATCACCGTCCCGGTGGGCACTACTGTCTGCGACGAAGAGGGGAGTCTCGTCTATGATTTTAAATATAACGGTGAATCCATCAAACTTCAGCGCGGCGGCCGGGGAGGGCTGGGGAACGCTTCCTTTAAATCTTCCCGCATGCAGAAGCCCCGTTTCGCTTTGAAGGGTGAGAAAGGAAATGAAAAGAAATATACATTAGAGCTGAAACTATTGGCGGATATCGCCATCGTCGGATTTCCAAATGCCGGGAAATCCACCTTTATTTCAGCAGTTTCAAATGCTAAACCCAAGATCGCCGATTATCCGTTCACCACATTGATCCCTCATCAGGGGATAGTTTATCTCAAAAACGGCGTGGATTACATTCTGGCAGATATTCCCGGATTGATCGAGGGCGCGCATGAGGGAAAAGGACTGGGGCATAAATTCCTGAAGCATGTGGAAAGATGCCGGATAATCCTGTATATGATCGACCCTGATAACTTAGAAGCAGGGGAGCCGAGCGAACAATTTGAAAAGCTCAAATTCGAACTCAACCAATTCAAGAAGGAGCTTACCGAAAGGCCATACCTTATCGCGGTCAATAAGAGCGATCTTATCGACGATGAGATCCGTGATGAGATCAAGGAACAATTTCCCGGAGAGAAGATCCACTTCATCTCAGCGCGCGGCAAGCTGGATCTGAAGGCGATCTCTTTCGCCCTCGGGCAATTGATCGAGGATAATCCGCCAAAGGTGGAGGAAGCCAAAGGCATTACGCTGAAGGTCTTTGAAGAGGAGCCTGTCATTTCAGATGTTAAAGAGGTCGAACCCGGATATTTCAGGATCACAGGGACCATTGAGTCATCCGTCGCTCAGATCGATTTTAATCAATTCGATGCCGTGTATTTTTTCCATCGCTTTTTAAAGAAACAAGGCCTGATCAAACTCATTAAACAATACGGTGTTAAACAAGGAAATATCATTATTATCGGGGAAACCGAATTTGAATTCGCTGAAGGAGATTGATATATGCAATATATATTTAGTTCCGAGGAAATGAGAAGATGTGATTCTAAAGCTATAAATGAATTTGGCATTCACGGCGCGATCCTGATGGAGAATGCCGCCAGATTTTCAGCAGATGCGATAGGGCAGATCAATGAATATGACTCCGCTGTCATCTTCTGTGGAAAGGGCAATAACGGTGGTGACGGATGGGCCTTGGCCCGCCATATGAAAGCGGCTTTAAAGGATGTCCTTGTGGTTTATACGGATATCCCGTCTTCAGATGAGGCCCGGGCGAATATGGATGTCTGTGTGAACCTCGATATCTCCATGCTTCCCGCAGATGAGATCTCGCTGGATGCTCTTGAGCATTATGATATCCTGATCGACGCGATCTTCGGCATCGGTCTGAATTCGGCACCTGAGGGAAGATATGCCGAATTGATAGAGATGATAAATCTATTGGCGACAGCTTCTCCCATATTCTCTCTCGATATGCCGTCCGGCCTGGATTCTGATACAGGCCTGACACCTGGAGCTTATGTGGAGGCCGACGCTGTGTTGACATTCGGCGGATTGAAAAGAGGCTTCTTTCAGCATACCGGCGCGAGATTCTTCGATAAAGTTTACGGCGACCCGATATCCATGCCTCCGGAGGTGCTCCACTCTACGGTCGAGCTATTCCAACGCCCGGTTCTGATGGCAAGAAAAGCCGATTCACATAAGTATTCAAATGGAGTAATAACCGTGATAGGCGGTTCCGATAAATATCCCGCCGCCCCCGGTATTTCAGCATACGGCGCTTTGAAAAGCGGAGCGGGAATGGTGTACTGCCTCACCCCTGACGGCGAAAGAATATCGTCTCCAGAGATCATTTACGGCAAATTGGAGCAAAAGCGCGGACATCTCACCGGTGAATTGGGTAAATGGAAGGAATCGGTATTAAAGAGCGATGTGATCGTGCTCGGCCCGGGCATCAGCTCTGCCGCAGCCGCGAAGGCTTTTCTAGAGGCATTGAAAGAGATAAAATACAGCGGAACCGTGATCTGTGACGCTGAAGCGGTTAAGGCGGGGGCAAAGGCCAAAAACACTCCTTACGAGATCATCCTTACTCCCCATCCCGGAGAATTCAAAGGCATAGGCGGCCACAATGACGGCGATATGTTCAAGAGCTTGAAAGAGGTATTCTCCAAGGTAAAAAAACCGATATTATTGAAGAACAGCTATCCGTTCTTCATTGACAATGACGGACAGACATATGTTTCTCAATACACTTCGGCATATCTGAGTAAAGCCGGCACCGGCGACCTTTTGTCCGGGGTGATCGCGTCCTTCATCGCTCAGGGCTATTCCTTCTATGACGCCCTGAACATTTCTCTCTTTTTGACTGGAGTTACGGCGATAAAATTAGAGCAGAAGCATTCCCATCTTGGCATTACCGCTACCCTTCTTGCGGATAATTTCAATCTGGCTGTGGAGTCATTGGATGAAGAATGAAGAAGAGCTCGTAAGCTCTTTGATGGACAAGTTCAATACGGTAGACCCTCTTGTTCTTCAGGGGATAGGAGATGATTGTGCAGTATTCGCGGGACACGGTGATCCCTATCTGATAACGACGGATAGTATTGTAGAGGGGTCTCATTTCCTGCCGTCGGAGAAATACGATTCCATAGTTTCAAAATTATTTATCAGAAATATCTCGGATATTTACGCTATGGGCGGGGTGCCGAAATTCGCTTTGGTGAACGCGGTGATACCAAAGGCGGATTTTCAGGATCTTGTTATACAGCTGGAAGTATTCGCGAAGAAGTACTCTGTCGGATTGATCGGGGGAGATTCATCCGCTTTATCGGGAAAGAGTCACAGATATTTGACGATGACCCTTATCGGGACCGCTCCTGATGGCCGATATTACAAGCGTTCCGGCGCATTGCTGGGAGACGGTATATATTTATCCGGCCCGGTGGGTCTCGCTGCTGCGGGCCTGTATGCCATAGAGAAGCGTATCAAAGGGTACGAAGGGCTTAAAGAAAGATACTGGCGATTTTCTTTGCCGTCCGAGGATTTTATCAGGGGATTTTCCGGCCGCAGCGATATTCATAGCGCAATAGACATATCCGACGGCCTGATAAAAGACCTTCAACGGCTGCTGCATGCCTCCGGCAAAGGCGCTTTACTGATGCCTGATAAAATAATCCCGGACAGCGAATTGCTCGAGCTTTGTAATGAGAACGGGAAGAACCCCAGGGACTTTACTTTTTTCGGCGGCGACGATTATCAGATCCTTTTCACGGCGCAGGATGGCTATGACGGGCCCGGGTATCGAATAGGTGATATTACAGCAGTCTCCGGTATAAGCCTGGAGAGCGGTGAGAAAGTAGATGTGGAGGGTTATGACCATTTCAGATGATCCCGTCAAATATATTTCTTCTTCTCCCGAAGAGACCATGGCTATCGGACGTAAAATTGCCGCCATGCCTGCTAAGCGTATCGGCCTGATAGGGGACCTTGGTGCGGGGAAAACCGTTTTTTCCAAGGGGTACTTCTCATTCTTCGGAATCCCGGAAGATCAGATAAACTCTCCTTCCTTTGTCATAGTGAATACATACTCTTTGAAGGAGGAAGAATATTTTCATATTGATCTATACAGGTACCCTGTATTTAATGATGATTTCGGATTTTGGGAAATTCTCCATTCCGGCCGCCCGGTGCTTATCGAATGGGCAGATCGGTTGAAGGATGATATTGAGGAATTGGAGCTTATCGTATCCTTGGAAGGTGCCGGTGATAATCGCTCTATTTCTTTGCTGGTATAACGTTTCAATAAAATAAGAGATAAATTGACTTTTGCTAAAAAAACTGGTACAACGGCTTGTACTAACCGAAGAAGGAGGTTCTTATGAAGTCCAATCAATGCCGAGGTTGTTTTTAGGTAATATTATGGATAAGCTATTATTTATTTTACCGAAAAGTTCTATACTGAATTTAGTTGGAAATGACAAAAGTAGGGTTAAAACTATCCAATGGATAACAAGCATATTTATTATTTCACTAGTGATATGGCAGGCTTTTATATGTTTAATGTCATCAGCGATCTTTGAATTAATCTTAGTTTGTGCAGTATTCATTTTTTCACTCCTGATAGGGTTAATAAGGAAAGGCATTGCTATTGATAACATGTTGTTTTACTGTATTCTCGCATTAGTACTAATTAATAGTATATTTTATATGCCATTTAAAGACATTACAATTATTCTCCTTGTGGTAGTACAACTACTACTTGGAACAATGTGGGCTTTTGCTTTAAGATTAACGAAATCGTAGCAAGCCAACAGCATCGAGGCATTTGTGCCATTCTAAATCCTGTCTTATTAGGATTTAGAATGACTGGAGTTTCCTTTCACCCAAAAAAGGCGCTCTAATGTAGAGTTCTTACACATTTAATATAAAGCGGGGGGAATTACCCATAATGAAGTATAAATAACGATATATTCGTAGGAAATACTTGAAGAAAGTCTACATGAATGGTATGATTAAGCAAATATAGGAGGTTGAAATGTATTTAATACGGTTCCAACAAAAATTAGAGGAGTTTGATGAAAAGACTTAACCTATTCAAGAGCAAGCCAATCTCGTAATGACAATAAAAAATAGAACTTCCAGTTATTAAAAATTGCTATTTCAAAAAAGCTCTGATGCAAAAATCAAACTGATGGCAAAAAAACTTGACAAATAGGTATAAATCAAGTAAAATGTGGAAGAATGAGAATTAAAGAGAAAGAAATTCTAATTATTCCCAGGGGGCAGGGAAATATTCGCAAGCTTCATTTAACTAAACCCCTGCAGGCGTTGATACTGTCTATCTTCTCCATTCTGCTTATCTCGTTCATCTTCCTTTCCTATGATTACATATCTCTGAAAAGACAGATGGATGATTATATCAGGATCATTGAAGAGAACCAGATGCTTACCGGAGAGAATCAGATAATCTCCGATAATCTGCTTTCAATGGTCGTGAAATATGAAAGGGTCAAGCTTTTTGAAGAAGAGGTATCTCTGCTTTTGGGAATGAATAAAAATCCAAAAGAATCTTTGGGCGGTCCGGGACTTTACTCTCTTTATCACGATAGTTATAATACCGAGAGATTGAATGGCATTCGGGAATCGATAGTTCAGAGTTTGAAGAGTGAATTTTCCAAAAAGGAGGATTCTTTCATAAAGATCAAGGAATTCATCTACAAGAACAATTCCCTCATCTGCGCGACTCCTTCGATCTGGCCGGTTAAAGGCTATATCTCCTCAGGATTCCATTACAGAACACATCCTCTCACGGGAAAAAGGGTTTTTCATAAAGGACTTGATATCGCCGGACCTACGGGCACTCCTGTAAGAGCTACGGCGGACGGTATTGTTACACGGTCAGAGAATAACCCATACGGATTCGGTAAACTCATCGAGATCAAGCACGGATTCGGATTTTCCACGAAATACGCCCATTTGAATACACTTGATGTAAAAGTGGGACAAGTGGTCAAAAGAGGCCATATTATAGCGACCAGAGGCAGTACGGGAAATTCATCGGGGCCGCATCTGCATTATGAAGTGCGTATAAACAATAAAGCCGTGAACCCCGTCAACTTTATACTTGATTACAATATGGAATAAATATGAAAGATGTTAATGAAAAAATAGACCTTACTGTTGGTACTGATACTAAGATAACCGGTAATCTCGAATCTAAGGGCTCGATCCGTATAGACGGACATATCAATGGAAATATCGAATGCAGCGGAATGCTTATCATCGGAGAAAAGGGTTGGATCAAAGGGGATATCAAGGCTTCTAAAGGTATCATTGGAGGAAAGGTGAAGGGCAATATCACTATCAATGATTATCTTGAGCTGAATGCCACATCCAATGTCGACGGTGATATTTCTACCACTTTACTTCAGGTTGATAAGGGCGCTAACTTCAATGGCAACTGTATCATGGGGAAAACTCCTACCCCGAAAGTCAAAAAAGACTGAGTAAATTTTATTTGAATTATTCACATATATTTGGTATAAAAGAAGGTCATATATGCAATGGAGGAAGCGATGAGTAAAGTGATTTTAGTGATAAATCCCGGGTCGACATCGACCAAGTACGGGATATTCGATATTGAAAAAAAAGATATGGTGATCGAGAAGGAACTGCTGCATTCGAGAGAAGAGCTTGCCCCCTTCGAGAAGATCACCGATCAGGGCGAATTCCGCGAGAAGATCATAGTGGATGCGTTCAAGGATGCCGGATACAATATCTCCGACCTTTCCGCTATCTCCGCCCGCGGCGGCCTCCTGCACCCTATCCCGGGATCGGTTTATGCCGTTAATCAGGCAATGGCGGATGATCTGAGTGAAAGCAAATATGGCGAGCACGCCTCGAATCTTGGTGCTATAATCGCTTTGAAGCTTTCCAAGGAAGCAAATGTCCCCGCCTTCATCGTTGATTCTGTATCGGTGAATGAAATGGAGGGACCCGCGAAGGTCTCAGGTCACCCGAAGATAGAGCGCATTGTCCGCGCTCACAATCTGAATATCAGAAGAACGGCCAGAGAGGTCGCGCATAAGATCGGCAAGGAATTCCATGAGATTAATATGGTAGGGGTTCATTTGGGTGGAGGAATATCTGTTGTCGCGATCAAAAAAGGCAGGTTCATAGATGTAAATAACGCCCTTTTGGGAGAGGGGCCTTTCACCACCGAAAGAGCGGGAACCCTTCCCATTGAAGGACTGATGGATATGTGTTTTAATTCCGGTATGACAATGGCTGAGTTGAAAAAGGAATTCACGAAGAAGTCGGGACTAATGGGATATATCGGCACTTCAGACCTGCGCGAAGTGGAAGACCGCGTTGTCGCTGGAGATAAGGATGCCACTTTCTACCTTGACGCGATGGCCTACCGGGTGGCAAAGAGTATAGGTGAAATGTCCACTGTCCTTGAAGGCGATGTTTCCGCTATCTTTTTGACCGGCGGTATGGCAAGATGCCCCCAATTGGTAGAGGGTATTGAGAAGAGGGTTTCATTCATTTGCCAAGTCGTTCTCTTTCCCGGACAATTTGAGATGATCGCCCTTGCGGAAGGAGCTGTGATGGCATTGGAAGAGAAAGAAGAAATTCATGAATATAAGAAGGAGCTTTAAATGAGAAGGATACTTGTAGTCCTTTTTGCGCTATTGATCGTTTTTACCGGCTGTAAAAGGAAAGCTGTTGTTGTGGCGAAAGTAAATGGAGAGAAGATCGAAATTACCAAGAAACTTCATAGTGTTTCTAAGGAGAAAGGTCAACTGAACACCATTATCGATAAGCTGATCATAGACGCTCTTTTACTTCAGAAGGCGGAAGAGCTCGGTAAATTTGAAGCCGACGACCTTACTCAGAGAGTAGAGAAACTCAAATCGTCACTTGCGTTCAATATCTACATCAGTGATATTAGAGATGCGACAAAAATAGCGGAGGGCCGGATAGAAGAGGTTTTTAATAACTCCGAACGCTTCAAGGATAAAAAAATTGAAGATGTTGAGAAAATGATCAGAAACGAATTGATCGGGAAAGAGGTGGATAAAGAGATCTCAAGAAAAGGTTCAAAATTGCGGACTAAGCATAAGATCGAGATCAGTAAAGAATATCTGGATTTTTCCAAATATTCTCCGATGAAATCCTCTTTGGTCGTCGCTGTAATAGACGATAAGGCAAAGATCACAAATAATGAGCTCAACAGATACTTTGTTTATCAGAAGAAGAAAGGGGATGATGCAAGTTTGAGCGAGCTGCTGGATGACCTTATCGCCCGGAAGCTGATATTTATTGATATAGAGGACCTGGTCCCGGAAAAAAGGATACAGCGTTCGATTGAAACCTTCAAAGAAAGGCAGGTACTCCAATATATGAAGCGCCAGTACCTTTTTGAAGCTTCTCCCATAAATCCGGAGAATGTAAGAAAATTCTACGATGATCACTTGGATGAATTCTATTCAAAACCTGAAAGGGTTGATATAAGGCATATCCTGATAGATTCTCAGGATAAGGTAGATGCTGAAAAAGAGAAGGAAGCCAAAGAGCTTCTGATGAGGATAATCCTTTCGGCAAAAGACCCTCAGGAGCTATTTCGTGTCAAGGCCAGAGAATATCAAAAAGGCCCGGATATAATCAAGGATGTTGCCGGTAGATTGGGTCCCATCACCAGAAAAGTAATGCCCGCGGCATTCTCCGACGCCGCCTTCACCCTGAAGAAGGGAGAAATATATAAAAAAGTTGTAAAAACAGATGAGTACGGTTATCATCTGCTTCTCTGTGAGGATCGGCTTCCCGCGGAAATAATTCCGTTCTCTGTCGAGGATATCGCTGAGGATATGAAAAGGTATGTCAGAGATGTCGGATACAGGAAATTGACGGAAGAAATGATCGCTGACGCAGACATAGTGATACTTTATCCCGAATATAAGGGGGTACACAAGGACAATGAAAAGAAGTAAGAGAAGAAGCCCTGAAAAGGCGGTTAAGAAAATTGAAAAAGAAAAGATCAAACCGCAGGTATTTGAAGAAGAGGAGATAGAGCCCATTGAACTGGGGCTCTCATTTTATAAGCTTCCCGCGATCATTTCAATAGTTGTCACTCTTATATTTTATATACTTGTATTTGTTTTTGTGAAATAGATGGAAAAAGACCGGGAGAAATTGATTAAAAGTATTGAGAGGGACTCTAAGAATCTTGTCAAGGATAATATATTTGATGATTTCCTCTTAGACATACACAGGGGCTTTGTTCTTGCTCTGGAGGAGAAATATCCTGATCTGAAGCGCTTTCTTCTGGTAGCCAAAAGTGAATTTTCCGCGGAAGATAATAAAAGACTGGAGAAGAAGGTGATCGGTGATGCTGAGATTATCTCCGCGAAACTCCAAAAATTCGTCGAAGAATATAAAGAAACAGTGGTGCAAAGTGATATTAAGAATGAATTTATTGATTTTGCGGAGAATGTGAAATCATTTCTTCAGGTTGTTGTAAATTATTTTGTAACAGAGGATAAAGACGCCTACATTAAAAAACTTGCGGATGTCGGCCTGGATATCAGGCACATTCTCAGCGTTCTTGATAATAATTTCAAAGAGTAGATAATCGCAAGTCGCCCGCAAATTATTGGGGGTTATTGCGAAATATCTGCGTTTTAAGCTTGACATCTGATTTAAAACTGTTATAATATCTTCTATTGGAGGTTTTTATGTTTGTAGTTATAGCTACTGGCGGAAAACAGTATAAGGTAAAAAAGGGCGACACTATTAATGTCGAGTATTTAAAGATCAAAGCCGGCGATGCGATAAAATTTGATGTCAAATTCGCAATGGACGATAAAATGAAAATAGTTGATCCTTCAAAGATCATCGTTGACGGTGAGGTCATCAAGAATTTCAAAGACAAGAAGGTCATCGCTTTTAAATTTAAGAGAAGAAAAAATTACCATCTTACCAAGGGTCACAGACAATTACTTTCTCAAGTAATGATCAAGGACATCAAGGTAGGTTAGGAGAGACTTATGGCACATAAAAAGGCATCAGGATCATCTAGGAACGGTCGAGACAGTAATCCTAAATATTTAGGGGTCAAGAGATTTGACGGACAACTCATCAAAGCAGGGACAATTCTGGTAAGGCAGAGGGGAACCCGCTTTAAACCTGGTAAGAATGTTGGAATCGGCAGAGATCATACTCTTTTTGCTCTGGAGCAGGGATATGTGAAATTCACCCGAAACCGCCACGGAAGGTTCGCTAACGTTTACATTGACAAGGTGTAATGACATTTAACAACTGGGATCTTCTTCTGCTTCTGATAATCCCGGTTATCTCGATCATAACAGGGCTTTTCCTCAAGAGAGGAAAGGCCCTGTTTTTTTCATCAGCACAGTATTCTAAAAAGAAACATCGGGATAAGTACTTCATCTTCCTGATTCCTCTCATCCTTATTATATTTATTTTACTATTGGCAAAACCGGGATATTCCTGGCAGGAGAAGCGTCAGGAACGCCTTACGCTGGATCTTATGATCTGTTTTGATGTATCCGGAAGCATGGAAGCCACAGATTTCGCTCCCAACCGTCTGGAGTCCGCTAAGGGGGTAGTTTCTGAATTTATTGAGAGAATGAGCGGAAACAGGATGGGATTGATACTGTTCTCAGGATTTGCCTTTACTCAATCTCCGCTAACCTTTGACTCGGAACTCCTTCGGGTGATGCTCAGCGAGGTGGAAACCGGAATGGTGCGCATCGGCGGTACTGCGATCGGTGATGCCCTCGGCGTGGCGATAAATAGACTGGAAAAGAGCGGCAGCTCAAAGGAAAGGGTCATAGTTCTTCTAACCGACGGTGAAAGCAATAAAGGTGCGCCCCCGAAGCGTGTCGCAGAAATAGCGGCAAAGGAGAATATCAGGATATATACAATAGGAATGGGAACAATTGAAGGCTATGTCTTCACTCAGAAGGATATGTTCGGCATCACTCATAAAAGCGTTTCAAAACTCAATGAGAAATTGCTCAAAGAGGTTGCCGGAAGCACAGGGGGAGTATATTTCCGGGGGAATGATGAAAAGGGCCTGAAGGACGCATACAGGCGTATAGAGCTGCTTGAGAAGAAAAAGGTAGCTATTGTCACAAAGAAGGTCTTCTACCCTAAATACCGGCTGTTGACCCTGTTTCTTTTCTTTCTGATGATATTTGACCTTCTGATCCTGAATTACAGGGAGCTGCTGCGCCTATGACAATACAACAGCCCTTGTACATATTTCTGCTTATACCCGTAATATTTCTCGCGTATATGCTTTTTACACAGGCGATAGAGCATTACAAGGCCTTTAGAGATCCCAGGTGGAAGAATAATTTCAATTTTACTTTCGGTATCAAATCCATGTTCTCTCTCGGGGTGAGAATAATCTCTGTAATTTTAGTTGTTATCGCATTGATGGGGCCTTCCATTCCCAATGAGAAGATGAAAGAACTTGTTTCCGGCGGGAATATCCTCTTTGTTGTTGATATCTCTACTTCGATGCTTGCAGAGGATGTAATGCCGAATCGCTTGGAAAGGGCGAAGATGCTGATGAAGGATATTGTTGCTGCCTCGGGGAGCGATCGTTTTGGCATAGTCCTCTTTGCGGACAAATCGGTGTTCTACTGCCCGTTGACAATGGATCATGATGCGGTAAAGAATTTTATTGAAGATATAGACACATCATTGCTGGTTTCGGGCGGCAGTTCTCTCAAGACCGGCCTGGAAAGGGCTTTTGCGGCGATGAATCGTCAGAAGGCAGCAGACGGTGGTGCCATTGCCGTTTTCTCCGACGGTGAGAACCTTGAAAATGAGGACCTTTCAGATATCCTGACAAAATTGAAGGATGCGCATATAAAGGCATATACGGTGGGAACCGGCACTGAAAAGGGTGCACGCATTCCAGAAGTGGTAAGCGGCTTTTTTTATGATCGAAAGCGTTATAAGAAGTACAAAGGAAAAGAGGTTATCTCCAAATTGAATAAGGAAAACCTGAAAAGGATCGCAAGCTCCACTTCGGGGAAGTACTTCAGCTCAACCGCGGTCACGGGGAAGAAATTATACGAGGCGGTCTCCAAAGGCGGGTTGAAGCAAAAGAGTTCGAAGCGTGATTTTTTCTTGACAAAGAATATATATGTAAGGTTTCTTATGGCAGCTTTTCTGCTATTTATGATCTCGGTATTTTTGATGTTGATATGAGAAGAATAATTAATACCAACTCCTCGATTGAGGTAGGCTTAAGTCGAACTACTCGAGTCCTGATAGCTTTTGAAAGTGGTGAAAAGCTATACCTTCCTAAAAGAATAGTATCAAGATATAGGCTGCGAAGGATCAAGGACATAGATGATGATATGTATAAGGAGATTTTAACATCTTTATATAAATATGAGCTTTCCTACTGCCTCCGTTGGCTTGGAAATTCGGAGCGTTCCGAGGCGGAATTAAGAAAGCGTTTGAAGCAGAGGCAGGTGCCTCAGGATGTTATCAATGAGGTCATTGATAAACTGTCGGAGAATAATTATCTTTGCGATGAAAGGGCAGCTGAAGCGATGATCCGATCATTGACCCGCAGGGGGTACGGACCGTCATATATCAGAAAAAAAATGTACGAAAAAGGGCTGAAAGCAGAAGAGGCATTATTTGAAAAGGTGGATTTCCACGAGATATGCCGGCAGGCCTTTGATAAATATATGGCGAGAAGAAAAGAGAGCAATCCGATGAAAAAGAGGCAACTGGCATTGAATCACCTGACAAGAAGGGGATTCAGATACGATATGATAAGGAAGGTCATAGAAAGTGAAGAATGAAGAATTAGAGAAGAGGCTAGAGGTTGGAGGTTAGAGGATAGTGAATTATAGGGAAAGGAATAATTGAGAAATGAAGAATGAAGAATGAAGAATTGGAGAAGAGGCTGGAGGCTAGAAGTTGTAGGTTAATGGGAGAGGGGAGTCGCAATTATGAATCAGAACACTAGAATAATATATCTGATCAGGCATGGAGAAACAGTATATAATAAAGAGTCGATCTTCAGAGGCAGAGCGGATATTCCATTGAATGGGAATGGGCGTAAACAGGCGTTGACAACAGCATTAAAGCTGAAAGGCCTCGGCATTGAAGCGATATTTTCCTCACCTTTGAAAAGAGCGATAGAGACCGCTGATATAATATCTTCAGAGATCGGTGCGCCTGTCACGCAATGCGTCAGCTTTCAGAATATTGATGTGGGGGAATGGCAAGCAAAGGCAAAGGCGGATGTTCAGAAGCAATATCCGGATCTATGGCGTAAATGGCTCAGTACTCCTGAAGACCTGCTTATCCCCGGGGGAGAGATGATCAGTGATGTACGGGAAAGGGCTGTCGCGGGACTTAGGGATCTGATAGGGAATGACCAGACACCCGGCGTTTTTGCCATAGTTTCACACCGCAGCGTATTCAAATGCTTAATTGCAGGTCTACTGGGAATGAACGCACCGTATTTTTGGAAGCTCCGGCTGGATAATTGCTCGATTTCCACGATTGCGCATTCTCCAGAGTCGGGCTTTGTTCTGACTTCATTAAATAGCACCTTGGGGATTACTGATATAATAATAGGAGATGATTGATAACAAATAGTGAATAGTGAAAAACGAATAGTGAATAATTGGGAAATGAACAATGAATAGTGGGGAAAACACAATAAGCAAATATCCGATGGATCATCGGGTTCCCGAAAATATCCGGGATTTCCGCTTTGCTACAACGAGCTACGATAATGACGGGATAACAAGAACAGATGGATCCTTCGCGGAAAAGCTCAGGATGACACCGAGGACAGGTCCAGCCCTGTCCCTACAAGGTAATTCGTCTCACGATTATTCATTTTTCATTCTCCCATCTGCACCTATCACCCTATGCTCTTGTGCACTTGTCACTTGTGCACTTATCATCTATTAACATCTTGCAAATCAGCCTTTATATGCTATAATGAATTGTTATGAAATTTAGCTTTGACATTCTTCATAAAGATCCTGATTCCTACGCCCGTTGCGGGCGAATGAAGACCAATCACGGGGATATAGATACGCCCGTATTTATGCCTGTCGGCACAAGCGCAACGGTAAAGGCTCTATTGACGGATGAATTGAAGGATCTGGGCACTCAGATACTGCTGAATAATACATATCATCTCTATTTAAGGCCGGGAATGGATGTCATTTCTCTCTTTGGCGGCAGCCATGATTTTATGAATTGGGACGGCCCGATCCTGACCGACTCGGGCGGATTTCAGGTCTTTTCACTGTCCTCATTGCGTAAAATAAGCGAAGAAGGGGTGAAATTCCAATCACATATCAACGGGTCTGCTCATATGTTCACTCCTGAAAGTGTTATTGAGACACAGGAGACTATTAATTCCGATATAATGATGATGCTTGATGTCTGTCCTCCTTATCCTTCAGAGAAGAAGGAAGTTGAAGAGGCTACTCACCTTTCAAACAGATGGGGGCAGAGAGCTCTCGATGCTAGAACCAAGGACAATGCGCTCTTCGGCATAGCACAGGGCGGTGTCTTTGAGGACCTCAGGAAGGATGCTATTGAAACAATTGCAGGTATGGATTTTGACGGAATAGCCCTGGGAGGGCTTTCTGTAGGTGAGCCGCCTGAGCTTATGTACGAAGTACTACAGTTTTGCGCACCGCATTTGCCGATAAGCAAACCCCATTACCTGATGGGTGTCGGAACACCGCCGGACCTTCTGGAAGGAATAGAGAACGGCATCGATATGTTCGATTGTGTCATCCCCACGAGAAACGGCAGGAACGGCATGGCTTTTACCTCTCTTGGGCCCATCACCATTAAAAATAGCAAGTATACCAAGGATGAGAGCGTCCTTGACCCAAATTGCGATTGCCATGTATGCCGGAATTATTCAAAGGCATATCTGAGGCATCTCTTCAAAGCAAAAGAGATATTGGTTTCACGGCTTATGAGCTATCACAATGTCTACTTTTTCACGAAATTAATGGAGAATGCCCGTATCGCGATCAAAGAGGGGAGATTTAAAGATTTTAAGAACAGTTTTTTAAACAAATATATTAATGGAGGAAAGATATGAATCTTTTTTTATTACTTGTTGAAAAGGCATCCGGAGCGGTGCAAACAGCTGCAGAAGGTGCCGCGCAGACCACAACCAAGCCGGCGGGAAATCCCTTGATGAACTTATTGCCTTTCGTCTTGTTCTTTGTTGTTTTCTATGTATTGCTCGTTATCCCTCAGCAGAGGAAGGCAAAAAAAGAAACACGGATGAGGAATGAGATCGAGGTTGGTGAAAAGGTCCTTACAAATGGCGGAATGATAGGTCAGGTGGTGAAGATCAAAGAAAAGAGCATAGTCATTTCGACCGGAAAGAATAAGGTGGAAATGGAATTTGTGAAGAACGCCATAGCTGAAAATCTTACCAAATTAGAAGCGAGAGCAATGGAGAAAAAGAACAAATAATTCATGAACGGAACAGGGTATGTGTATAAAGGGGAGAGATGGTTCAAATATCTCTTCGAGATTTTCATTTTTGTAATGATCATAATGGGGAAGCATGACCCCGCAAATTGGAAATTCATCATTACTATCATTGTCATCCTTTTCGGTGCCCTGTTCAGGATCTTTTCCTCAAGAAGAGCGATTTTCGTTCAAGCCAAAAAAGCGGAGTGCTTTTACAAACTTTCCAGGCACCCTGACGAATTCGGTATTGCCCTTCAATTCCTTGCGATCCTTTTGTATATGAACAATGTCTATCAGGTGATAATCGCGCTTCTGCTATTTATCATTTTGATGATGATCGTAATCGGAAAAAAGGAATTCTTCCTGAAAAAACGATTTTCCGGATACAATGTATACCGCTCTAAAACACCTTTGTTCATTCCCCGCGTCAAGTTCAGTTTCAAGGATCTCTTTAAACGCGAGAATGAGCAATTGCCTTCTTTGAAGATGTGGTATGTTCTGGAGACACTACTGCCCGTTGTTTTCTTATTAGAGATGCGTTTTCGTATTTGCCTCCGACTGATCCGACTATTGGAGCCGCTCTTTTCATGAAAAAGGTCTTCTTTCTGATAGGTGAGGAATCCGGGGACACCCGTGGCGCTGATCTTATCAGGGCTTTGAGCGATAATGCCGGCCGCGATATGGAATTTACAGGCATATGCGGTTCTCAAATGAAAGCCGAGGGATGCCGACAACTGCTTTCCATTGAAAAGTTGAGTGTTACCGGCTTTACCGAGGTTCTTAAAAAACTTCCGCATCTTCTGAAGATCAGAAAAATGGTCAAGAAGGCGATAATTGAGCAGCATCCAGACCTTATCATCGCTATTGATTATCCGGGATTCAATCTCAATATGATCAAATGGGCGAAAATAAAAGGATTTAAAACCTGTTACTATGTTCTGCCACAGGTTTGGGCTTGGAAAGAGAAGAGGAAATTCAAGGTTAGAAAATACTCCGATCTGATGCTTTCGATCATCCCTTTTGAAAGGGATATCTACGGCAGCGATTGTTATTATGTCGGAAATCCCGTGAAGGACAGGATCTTGGAATTTCAAATATCAGATCAAGGGGGAGTGCGCGAAAAATTCGGGCTGTTTCCCGGCTCCAGAAGTAATGAGGTAGCACGGAATCTGCCGGTAATGCTGGAAAGCGTACGCAAATGCGATATCGGGATACCGATCGTGGTAAATGTACCTGAGGATCTGCTGGAATTAACAAAGAAGGTCGTGAAGGAGAGCGGGACCGAAGCGGAGATCTTTACTTCGCGTTTTCTGGAGCTCCTTTCTCAATGCCGATGCGCTCTCATATCGTCCGGCACCGCCACACTTGAAGCGGCTTTGCTGGGAATCCCTTTCGCGATAATATACAAAGTGAGCCCAATTACTTATATGATCGCCAAAAAACTTGCGAAAATAGAACATATCGGCTTGCCTAATATCTTATTGAACCGTGAAGAGTTCCCTGAGTTCATACAACATCGCGCCAACCCGGATCTTATCGGGGAGTTCATAAATAGCTCTCTTAAGGATGATCTGTCCGCCAAGAAGCGGGAAGTAGCGCAAGAACTCAATGATATACTTGGAACGGAGCACTACGCTTCACATGCTGCGGAAAAGATTGGAACACTGCTTTTTCAGGAGGAATGATGTTCAAAGGAACTACAATACTATCGGTCAGAAGGAATGGAAAGGTTGTCGTGGGTGGAGACGGACAGGTAACACTCGGAGACACCATTGTTAAAAGTGATGCGAAAAAGATAAGGAAATTGGATGAATTCAATGTGGTGACCGGTTTTGCCGGCGCGACTGCGGATGCCTTCACTCTCTTTGAAAAATTGCAGGGATTTCTGAAGAATTATCCGGATAATCTCCTGAAGGCATCGGTAGAACTCGCGAAATTATGGCGGACAGATCGAATGCTGAGGAGATTGGAGGCTATGATGATCGCGGTCAATAGTTCTTCATCACTTCTTATTTCAGGGACAGGCGATGTGCTGAATAGAGAAGATGATATTCTGGCTATCGGCTCCGGCGGCTCATATGCTCATGCCGCAGCGATGGCATTGTATAAGAACACAGACCTTTCGGCCCGTGATATTGTAGAAAAAGCGCTGACGATAGCTTCGGAGATCTGTATATACACCAATTCAAATCTGACGATAGAGGAGTTGGATGGGTGAAATAGTACCCGCCTCCCGGGTTCTCTTATTTGCGGGTATCATGGTTCCATACGAGCAGGGCTATATCGACGACTGGGCACCATTTTCCCGTTTCGGCAACATCAAAGGCCGATCTCCGCTCATAGACTTCTCAGCGATCACGGATTATTACGATGAAGAGATGGGTGAAAGGATCGGAAAATACTATATATACACGGACAAACTCTTTGATCCTGCTGACCTTCCTTCATTCAAGATACATTCCAATGAGCTTGAAGATAAATTCAGTAAAGGGGGCAAAAGAAGGGTGAATTTCGATGTAGGGTATATCTCGCTCGCGAATGTGGTCCTTGCTTCCACAAAGAATTTCTTTCATAGGATATATTTAAAAGACGGGATATACGCGGAAGTGACCCTTTACTACAGAGACAAGAAATTACAGCTGCTGCCCTGGACATACAGGGATTATCAGCGCGAAGACACTCAGGAATTCATTATGCAGGCCAGGGACTATCTCAAGATAAGCTCCCGGGGCGGTGGAAGATGAAAGAGGCGTTATTTTATCATAAGTTTTCGGATAATTCAGTAAAGTGCGAGCTCTGTCCAAGATCATGTATTATTGAAGATGGCGGTAAGGGTTACTGCGGGGTAAGAATGTGTGAAGACGGGAAACTCTTCGCCAAGAGTTACGGAGTGATTTCCGGTGCGGGGCTTGATCCGATTGAGAAGAAACCTCTATATAACTATTTCCCCGGAAAGATGATCTTCTCCGTAGGGTCATTCGGATGCAATCTTAAATGTCCCTTTTGTCAGAATGTGTCGATCTCCGGTGCCGGGCAACCGGATTGCAAGGATTTCGTGCTTATACCCAATGCAACTCCTGAGTCCATCGTAAGAACCGCGATTGACAGGGGATCCTTTGGAATAGCTTTTACATATAACGAGCCGCTGGTTAACTATGAATTTATGCTGGAGACCGCGGAGCTTGCGCGCCAGGATGGGTTGAAGAATGTTCTGGTGACCAATGGGCAGATCAATCCTGCCCCTCTTGACAAATTGATACCCTTTATCGATGCTGCTAATATCGACCTTAAATCTATTGATGCAGGGACATACAGGGATTATATCGGAGGAGATCTCGGAGTTACTTTGAATACCATCTCAAGGATGTACAATGAGGGCGTTCACATAGAAATAACACATCTGATGGTCACAGGCCATGTGGATTCGATAGACGAGATCGAGCAAATAGCGATCTGGATAAAGAATTTGGGTATGGAGATCCCTTTTCATATTTCAAGATACTTCCCCATGAATTTGGAGAAGAACCCTCCCACGACCCCGGAAGCATTGCTCGCTGCCCGAAAGAAGGCGATGGAATTCTTGAAGTATGTATATGTAGGCAATTTTTATTTTGAAGATGTCTCTGATACCATTTGTTCTTCTTGCGGACAGACATTGATCACAAGAACGGGTTATGATGTCAGAATAGATCTGGACGGCGGCAAATGCCCCAAATGCGGCACGGCTTTGGACGGGGTGTTTTAGATGTTTGACAATTATACATTAATGGTGCTAAAGGGTGCGCAGCTGGATAAGGCGGAGTCATTACTCTCACGGTTGGGGCTTGTGCTTGAAGAGGATGTCGAGTATACGGTAGGGCTATTTAACGGTGATGAACTTATCGGCACCGGTTCTCTTTCCGGCAACATCCTCAAATGCATTGGTGTAGATCCTGATTTTCAGGAAGGCGGCCTTACCACAAAGATCGTAAATGAGCTGATAAGCTATCAGAATCAGAGGGGGATACATCATCTTTTTTTATTTACTACCCCGACGAATGCCGCTCTCTTTGAAGGGCTTGGCTTTCGTGAGGTAGAAAGGTCAGAACGCTTATTTGTTCTTTTGGAGATCGGCCCGCATGGTTTGAAGGGCTATTTGGAAGAAATGCATAAGCATAAACGCGCGGGCAATAACGGGGCTGTGGTGGTTAACTGCAATCCCTTCACGCTTGGCCATCAATACTTGATAGAGAAGGCGGCTGCCGAAGCGGACAATCTTTATGTATTTGTTGTGCGTGAGGATAGATCACTTTTCCCGTATGAAGCAAGGTATGAACTCATAGAAAAGGGAGTTTCACATATTAAGAACGCATATGTGTTAAGCGGAGGAGAATATATCATTTCCAACTCCACTTTTCCCAGCTACTTTCTCAGAAATGAAGATAATGTTGAAATCGTTAAGCAGCAGACAGTTCTTGATATCAGGATATTTGCCAGGCATATTGCCCCGAAACTCGGGATAAATGTGCGGTTTGTGGGAACCGAGCCATATTGTGAGACCACATCTTCGTATAATAACACTATGAAAGCCGTTCTGCCGGAATTCGGCATAGAACTTGTTGAGATAGTAAGAAAGGGTATCGGTGAAGATTGCATCTCTGCATCCGCTGTTCGGGATGAGATAAGAAACGGACGCTGGGATAGGATCGAGAAGCTCGTACCTAAAACTACTTATGACTTTCTCAGATCTCCCGGGGCAATGGAGATCATAGAAAGCATAAAAAGGAGTGATTCAAGACATTGAAAAAGGCATTTGTACTAATCATCTTAATTCTTCTTGTATTGTGTACTGATTCGACGAATATCAGGGTTCGCATTGCTACCGGCAGCTTCATTCAGCTTCATGGGAACAATATGAAAGTGAGGGCAAAGGGAAAAAGCGAAAGAGTGATCAGCGGAAATATCTCTGTATCTTCGGCCTCAAACGGCATCACCGTATTCTACGGGGAAGAAAGAGATGATGTGCAGTCCGTTACCGTAAAGGGTTCAAATATACGGATCAAGGGCAATTACTATTCCGGACAGGTCAAGATACTGAAATACAAAGGGAAGATCTCAGCAATTCAGAAATTGGACCTTGAGGAATATGTTGCCGGTGTAGTTCCCGGTGAAATGCCTGTATCATGGAATACCGAGGCATTAAAAGCTCAGGCGATACTTGCCCGTACCTTCGGATATTATCACATTCTGAAGAAGCGCTCGGTATTTGACCTGGGGAGCACTACCAACTACCAGATCTACAAGGGGAATGTCAATATTCCCGCAAATATTACCCGCATTGTGAAGGAAACGGAGAGTATAGTTGCAACCTATAAGGACTATCCGATCGTTATTTTCTACCATTCCACCTGCGGGGGTTACACCGAAAGTTCGGAAAACCTCTGGGGGAAGGGTTTTCCCTACCTTTCAACCGTAGAGTGCACACATTGTATGGATTCTCCCAGATATGAATGGGAATACTCATTGACGATGGACGACTTCACTGAAGTTATTAATAAGTCCTGTGATATGGATGCCCCATTCATTAAGGATATCGGTCATAGTGGAAAAAGCAAGGCCGGAAGGGTAAAGAAATTAATATTTCAAGGGCCATACGGAGAAGTATGTTCAATGTCAGGGAAGGATTTCCGAGCCCTTATGGGCGCAAATAAGCTGAAATCTCTGTTTATAACGGGGATCGAACTCGACGGATATAATGTGATCTTCAGTGGCAGAGGGTATGGCCACGGGGTCGGCATGTGTCAATACGGCGCGAACAGATTAGCTGAATTAGGCCACGGCCATAAGTACATTTTGGAATTCTACTTCAGAGGTATTGAGCTTAAAAAAACCTCGCAATTGAAGAAATGAGGAATACTATGAAGATCAATATTTTACTATCATTGATGATCCTGCTTATTGTCCCGATATTCGCTGCTCCTCCGGGGGCATTTGATCTAATATTTCCGGATCAGGAAATATTGAACTCCGAGAATGTTTCATTTAGAAATTTGAAAACAATTACGATTATATGAAGAGAAAGGTTCGGCGTTTATTAATACAGTTCCTGTACCCAGCCTTTTTCAAATCCAAGCCGGTCGAAATGTTCCAGTACTTCGTTATACTCATCATAATTGATCTTACGCCCGAATCCGGTATGGTCTGCCGCCTTATAAGCAGGGAAATATTGAAACATAAGCGAGAGATGCAGCTTTTCCTTGAAAGCACTTAAATACTCAAGAATTTCGAATGTATTTTTTAATTGCCCTGGGAGGACGAGATGTCGGATGATAACTCCTTTAAGCATTTTATCTTCTTCAATGACCTCGGCATTGTTCTTTATCAGTATCTGAAAACTCTTTCTATTGTTTTCAACATAATTCGCCACATTTGAACACTTAATTGCAAGTTGATCGCTCGAATACTTCATATCATAAAGATAGATGTCGATCATCGGATTGATCAGTTTCAAAATAGCAGGGGATTCATAGCCGGAGGTGTTATAAGCAATAGGTATGGAAAGCCCGTTCTTCTTTGCCTTAGCGATCACGGGAATGATAAGGTGTGATAAATGTGTAGGTGTGACGAGATTAATATTCGCGGCTTTCCTATCCTGCAGTAAAAGGAGTTCTTCCACCAACTCCTGCTCCAAGAACTCCTTGCCGTACTTCAGAGCAGAGATCGGATAGTTCTGACAGAAAAAACAATTCAAACTGCAACCGGAGAAAAACACCGTTCCTGAACCGCCTCCGCAGGAGATCGGCGGCTCTTCGCCATGATGAAGATTGATCGAAGATATCCTGAGCGAGTTTACTCCGCACGCACCCAGCTCTCCATTCAGACGGTTAACTCCGCAATTCATGGGACAGAGAGAACAATTCTCTGCGATCTTATTTAAACTTTGTGAGATGGAAGCGGGGTGACTATTGCTCTGATTCATAAATAGAGACTTTGCTTCGCAGAGCACAAGCGACAAGTGCACAAGGCACAAGTGCAGAGGTTAATAAGAGAAATTGACAATGGACAATTATAAGATAGAACACAGAAAAATCATATCTCATACGATTTATCTCCACTTACAACCTTATCATCCCACAACCCTGTTATCTATTTATCAACCTTGAACTTTTGAACATTTCAACTTTTGAACAATCTTTTTCACACTACACTAAATGACAAATTTTACTGCGTAGGTGCCGAAGGTAATAATATCTCCGTTCTTGATCTCTGAAACAGAGACCTGTTTTTTGTTCACATATAGACCATTTCTCGAATCCAGGTCTTTGACATAGTATTTCCCGTTCTGAAAAAGTATTTTTGCGTGCATTCTCGAGATCGTAATATCTTCAATAACTATATCGGCGCCCAGAGCTCTTCCTATAACAACCGTTGATTTATGTATGAGGTACTCTACGCTTTTGCCGTCGTTCTGTCTTCCAATGATCTTCGGTACATTCACTGAAGAAGCAGGGTTCTGATTTTCAGAATCGAAAACTATCTTGGTCTCTGTCTCGTCTTCCGCGAGGAAGCCGCAGTCATAGATAAGGACAAAATTGCCTATCTGTATCTCATCCGCATTTTCCAGGTAATGTTCTTCGACCTTCACACCGTCGAGAAACGAGCCGTCATCGGAACCCAGATCATTGAACATCCATCCATTATCTGTCTTTAATAATTCTGCATGTGAGGCGGAAACGAGAAGATTATCTAAAAATATATCACATTCCTGATCGGAGCCGATCAAAAAGCGGTCTTTTTCGAGCTTAATTGTTTGCACAACACTTTCGCCCTCTTTGATAATTATGGTGTCCAATACATCTCCTTTTATGTATTTTATATTATTTTGATGAATAATTCAAGAGCGCGCGAGCGCAAGACATTGCGCTCGCCTATTTGACAATAAACTCTTAAAAATATATAACTTGACATGAACAAGAGGAACTCTATATTACTGCTCGCCATTATTCTGCTCCTTCTGACCGGGTGTAGAACAGATGTCACTACTCCCGAAGTTGATGATATCTCAATAACATATCCGGGCTGGGGCACGGTTCATTATGGAGAAATTTCGGTAAAGACCAAGGTAAATAATTCCTCGATCAAATCGATCAAACTATTTGTAGGGAGCGTGTATAAATCCACACTTACCACCTCTCCATATACATTTGCCTTAGATACAGTTCCTTACAATAATTCTACAATTAGCATTACCGTCAGGGGATATGATATCAGCGGTACTCATATTGCTACCAGCAATCCCGTTGACATTGCGATAGATTCCAGCTCCGCACCCCCGGAATAAATTTGAAATACTCTCTCTTATGTGTTAAAATGTAGCCAATTACGAGGTTTTAGCATGGAGAAATTTTATATTACTACCCCCCTTTATTATGTTAACTCAAAGTTGCACATCGGGCACACTTATACTACAGTGTTCAGCGATGTTCTTAACAGATTTCATAAGATGAGGGGAGTTGATACATTTTTTCTTACGGGTTCCGACGAACATGGACAGAAGATCTTTGAGGCCGCGACGGCAGCCGGCAAGTCGCCGCAGGCGCTGGCGGATGAAAATGTGCAGTACTTCAAAGAGCTCTGGAAACTTCTGAATGTTGATTATGATAAATTCATAAGGACCACCGATGCCGAACATGAAAACCGCGTCGGTATGATCCTGCAGAAATTGTATGACAAAGGGTATATTTATTCAGGGAAGTATGAAGCATATCAATGTGTTCCATGTGAAAGTTTTTGGAATGAAAAACAACTTGAAGAAGGAAAATGTCCCTCATGCGGCGGTGAAGTTAATTGGGTGGATGAGGAGAATTACTTCTTTTCTATGTCAAAATTCCTTCCGGTTCTGCAAAAGAAACTGGCGGAAGATCCCGGCTTGATCAAGCCCCGGCTCAGACATAAAGAGATCATGGGTAAGATCAAGGATTCAATGGAGGATAAATCTGTTTCGAGAGCTCATTTCGACTGGGGAATAAAACTACCTTTCGACCCTGAGCAGGTCTGCTATGTATGGTTCGATGCTATCCTGAATTATATTACAGCGATCGGCTACCCTGAGAATATGGAAGAATTCAACCGTTTTTGGCCATCTGACCTTCATGTGATCGGTAAAGACATACTATGGTTCCATACACTATTCTGGTATTCGATACTTGAAGCTCTTGACCTTCCCTTGCCTACCGTTTACGCGCACGGGTTTTGGCTGATGAAGGGAGGAAAGATGTCAAAAAGAAGTGGTATGGTCATTGACCCCTTTGAATTAGCGGATAAATACGGCATTGATTCTCTTCGATATTTTTTAGTTTCAGGACTACCGGAAGGGCTGGATACTGAATTCAGCGAAGAACGGCTGGTAGAAAAATTTAATAATGAATTGGTGAATATAGTATCAAATACTTTACACCGGACATTAACGATGCTGGAAAAATACCTTGATGGGAAGCTGCTCGATGAGATTGAATATGGTGAAATGGAAGAGGCGTTGAAAGCGAAATTCACACAGTATCATGAGGAATATGAGAGTGCTTTTAAACAGATGCGCCTACCGAAGGCGATCGGTGCGGTAATTGATTATCTGCGCGAGGTGAATGCCTACATCAATGATGCGGCACCTTTTAGAACGGGCAAAAATGACTTAAAAAGAACCTCCGCCATACTTTATACTGTTCTTGAATCTCTTCGCCTTACTGCGATAATGCTTTATCCGGTAATCCCGGACACAGCTGATAAAATATTAAATAAACTGAAATATAAATGGGACTTTACCTCTGATGGGCATCTTGAATGGGGCCAATTGAAGACCGACGAGCTGCTGGAGAAGGGTGAGCCGATATTTATGCGTTTAAAAGAGGAGTGAAAATGGAATATCACATCAAAGACATTAACTTAGCGGATGTTGGAAAGAGCAAGATCGAATGGGCAGAAAGGAATATGCCTGTTCTGCGCTCAATACGCGAGCGTTTTGAGAAGGAAAAACCCCTTAAAGGTGTCAGGATCGCAGCTTGTCTGCATGTTACGACAGAGACAGCGAATCTAATGAGGACCCTGAAAGCGGGCGGAGCCGAAGTGCGCCTCGCAGCTTCAAATCCTCTTTCTACTCAGGATGAAACAGCCGCAGCGTTGGTGAAACATTATGAAATAAGTGTATTCGCGATTCATGGAGAGGATAATGACACATATTATGATCATTTGAACTCCCTCCTGGAAATGAAGCCGCAGGTGACAATGGATGACGGCGCGGATCTTGTTGCCGTTTACCATAAGGGTAATCATACCTTCCCTGTCCTGGGCGGTACCGAAGAGACCACAACGGGTGTTATCAGATTAAAGGCAATGGCTAAAAACGGAGCATTGAAGTACCCCATTATCGCGGTGAACGATGCTTTGACTAAGCATCTCTTTGACAATAGATATGGAACAGGACAGTCAACCCTTGATGGTGTCATCAGAGCCACAAATGTTCTTTTCGCAGGATCAGATGTTGTCGTTGCCGGATACGGATGGTGTTCCAGAGGCATAGCAACCAAAGCCAGGGGAATGGGTGCTAATGTAACGGTAACCGAAATAGATCCGGTGAAGGCATTGGAAGCGGTTATGGATGGTTTCAAGGTACAGAAAATGGAAGAGGCTGCTTCTCATGGAGATGTGTTCATAACATCAACCGGGGACATTAATGTCATTGATAAGCATCATTTTGAAAAGATGAAGGACAATGCCATCGTATGTAATTCAGGGCATTTTGATGTAGAAATAAATAAAGCGGCTTTAGAGAAAATGTCAAAGGAATCTTTTGAAGCAAGACCGTTTGTGAATACATATGTTCTTTCTGACGGTAGGAAGATCAATCTCCTTGCAGATGGAAGGTTGATCAATCTCGCCGCGGCGGAAGGCCATCCCGCAATGGTGATGGATATGTCATTTGCCAATCAGTCGCTCTCCGCAGAATATATTTGGAATAATTACAAGACATTCGAAAAACAGGTTTATACCATTCCGGAAGAGATAGATTCCGGTATAGCGATGCTGAAACTTAAAACCTTAGGTATTGAAATCGATGTATTGACCGAAGAACAGAAGGAGTATCTTGCCTCTTGGGAAATGGGAACCTGATCAACGGCTGAGAGCCGCAGATCTGATCTTCATCATTCTAATGGTGACGATCGTATTATTTATGTTCTATAGGGGCATAACCGCAGATACCGGCCGTTATGCCCTTGTTTATTTCAGAAATGAACACATTCTGAAGATCGATCTATCAAAAAATAAATATTATACAGTCAAGGGTGCATTAGGTGACTTGCGTATTACCGTAAATGATGGGAAATTACGGATAATAGAAACAGAATGCAGAGATAAGATATGCATACATAGGGGAGATATCTTTCGAGCAGGGGAAAGAATAATCTGTGTACCGAACGAGATATTGATCCGCATAGACGGCAAAGGAGAGGTCGATGCGATTTCCGGATAATTACAAAGTAGGAAAAGATGATCTGACCGTATTATATTATATACTGCTGGCATCACTTGTAGGAGTAATTGAATCCGCGATCCCCAAGCCGATCCCGTTCCTAAGATTAGGAGCCGCCAATATAGTGATCATGCATCTGATATTCAATAAAAGATACAAACTCGCTCTTGTTACAACGCTGATGAAGACAGCTGTCGCCTCACTTCTTTTCGGTAGGATCATTACGCCCATGTTTCCTATGGGGATGGCGGGAGCATTATTTTCATATACTGTGATGCTGCTTTTCTATCGAGCGGGGATATTTTCGGTATATGGGATCAGCATGGCCGGCGGTATCGTTCATAATGTGATACAGCTTCTCACTCTTTCCTTTCTGCTATGGACAGTTCCGAGTATGAATCTTTTGTCCCTTGCGATACTTCTCGGACTTATTACAGGCGGTGTAAATGCCCTCATCTATATTCGGCTGAAAGACAAAATATTCCCAGACACACCAATTCCTTAAAATAGAAACAACAGATAGCGTAAAGAGATAAAACGCCAATTTCTTCGTATTGCCGCATAAGAATTCGTTCTATTGCATGATCATTCTTATTCCACATAGCGTATCTTATGTAAATAGAAAATTGTTCAAAAGTTGAAAGGTTATGCTTTGCAGAGCACAAGTGACAAGTGCACAAGGCACGAGGTGAAAATGTAGCCGATATTCACACTCGTAACCGAAAAATCAATATTTCGTTTAACACTTTAATTCTCCTGTTCCAATCATATCACGCCGCACCCCAAATAAGATATGGGACATGTCGTACGCCGCCGGCGTTCGTCTGTCCCGATGTAAAAATTCCAAGCGGAGAGTTGAAAATTGTGAAGCCAATTGTACACTCTTCGCAATGTATAGAATCGTACGATAACAGTCTTCACAGCTGTTTCTTTCTTCACGTCACACGTTGTGCACACCCGTAACCGTAAAATCGCCATTTCGTTTCTTCCGATAGAACCGCTCGCAAAGATATAGAACGCCGGAGCTATCAGCCTACGGGACGGAAGGTTGAATATTTTAACTTAATACATCCAATTTAGACAAATAAGTGGGTTGAAAAATTCACCACCTCCGTCCCTGGAGGATTAGGGTGGGTGGAGGGAGAATGAGTATAGATTTACACGCAACCACTCTCCACACATCTTTGAATGTAATTCTTAGGGAGCGGATCATGTGCTCAGCGAGTATTTGTTAAATAATAAACTGTTGATTTTACAATACTACCGTAAATGCTTGCATATACGGCGTATAGAAATATTGTCCGCTAGGGATTTCACTTGATATTAAATTTTAATATGTTATCATATTCTATAATTAAATTTTCTCAAATGGAGGATCTATGATTGAAATCAGACTTCACGGAAGAGGTGGTCAGGGCGCAGTCAAGGCTGCGGAAATACTTGCCCGCGCCGCTTTCTATGACGGTAAAGTTGTCCAATCATTCCCGTTTTTCGGTGTTGAAAGAAGGGGCGCTCCGGTGCAGGCGTTTACCCGTATCAGCGATGATGTCATCAGAATTCATTCCTATATTTACGAACCGGATGTCCTTGTTGTTCTTGATCCCACACTTATCGGCGCAGAAGGAGTGAATATTCTGGACGGGCTTCAGGAAAACGGCAAGGTGATAATCAACTCTACCAAAAAACCGGAAGATTTTGACTTTCACGGAAAAAACGGTATTAAAGTTTTCACTGTCGATGCTACAAAAATTGCAATTGAGCAGAAACTCGGCAGCGCAAGCGCACCAATCGTTAATACGGCAATTGTAGGTGCTATCGCGAAAGTTACAGGCCTTGTGACGATCGGGTCAGTGAAGAAAGCCATCTTTGATACTATACCAAGGTATCAGGAAAAGAATGCTGCTGCAGCTGAAGCTACCTTCAATCAGGTTAAATAAGGAGATATCAGTGGAAGAGAAAAAGATAGAATTGAATAAGGTTGATGAATTTCCTCCAATGCCTGTTTCTTTAGGTTCGATGAGGGTGAATAAGACATCTTCTTGGAGAAACTTCAGGCCCATAATTGATGGAGAAAAGTGCATCGGCTGCGGAATATGCTGGAAATTCTGCCCGGAGCCCGCGATTTTCCCTACAAATCCACCGGAAGTGGACTATGATTATTGCAAAGGATGCGGTATATGTATCGCAAATTGTCCTGTTGATGCCATAACACGGCAAGACGAAACGAAGTGAGGTGAGTATGAAAACTGTAATGAACGGAGATTTCGCTGCATCCTACGGTGCCATGACCTCAGATGTTAAGTTTGTTGCTGCTTATCCCATCACTCCGCAGACATTGATCGTGGAGAAGCTTTCCGAATTGGTAGCTGATGGTGAGCTGGACGCGAGTTTTGTAAAGGTTGAATCGGAACATTCCGCCATGGCGGCATGTATTGGCGCTCAAGCGGCGGGAATAAGAACATTTACGGCAACCTCATCTCAAGGACTTTTACTGATGTGTGAGGTTCTTCATTGGGCTGCTCGTGCAAGATTACCCATAGTTTTAGCTAATGTTAATAGAGCGATTGCGCCCGGATGGTCCATTTGGGCGGATGCGCAGGATTCAATTTCTCAGAGAGATACAGGCTGGATGCAGGTTTATGCGGAGAATAATCAAGATGTTTACGACTCTATTCTTATGGCATACAAGATCGCGGAAGACAATGATGTTCTTCTTCCTATGATGGTAAACCTTGATGCATTTTTCCTTTCTCACACATCCGAGGTCGTTGATCTCATCGATAATGACAAGGCAAAGGAATTTTTGCCGGCATATGACCCTGAATATAAACTGGACCCGAACAATCCGCGCGCCTTCGGCGCATTGACCTCCCCGGAGCATTATTTTGAGTTCACCTATAAGATGTTCGAGGCAATGGAAGTCGCAAAAAAGAAGATTACGCAAGTAGGGAAGGAATTCGGAGATATTTTCGGAAGATACTATGATATGACCGAGTCATATAAGATCGATGATGCAGAAACCGTACTCGTAACTTTCGGAACAATTGCCGGGACCGCAAAGGAATCGGTGGACAGATTAAGAAAGGAAGGCAAGAAGGTCGGCAATCTCAAGATAAGAGTGTTTCGGCCGTTCCCGACGGAGCAGATAATCGATGCCTTGAAGAACGCAAAGAGGGTCGTTGTTATCGACAGGGATTACTCATACGGGAATGAAGGTGCCTTCTACACAGAAATAAAGGGTGCCCTCTATGATGCGAATTTGAGAATAGACACATATGGAATGATAGCAGGCCTGGGAGGCCGAGATGTCTCTACCGCCGTTATAAAAGAAATAGTTGAGAAGGCGGAAACATCTGAACCGAATAAAACCTATTTTATAGGAGTGAAGAGATGAACGAAAAGAAAGAACTCAGATTAAGTATTCCTAAGGAAGAGGTTTTACAGCCGGGTCATCTTGCATGCCAGGGCTGTGGTGCCTCTCTTGCTATGAGATATGCGTTGAAAGCTCTCGGAAGAGATATCATCGTTGATATCCCCGCATGCTGCTGGGCAGTTATTGACGGGCCGTTTCCGTATTCAGCAACGAATATACCCATATATCATACTGCGTTTGAAACTGCAGCCGCAGTTGCCTCCGGTGTGAGCAATGGGTTGAAAGCCATCGGCAATGACCACACAACGGTTATGGCTTGGGCGGGTGACGGCGGTACCTTCGATATCGGCATACAGGCTCTTTCCGGCGCAGCTGAAAGAAATGACGATATTATTTATACGGTTTATGATAATGAGGCCTATATGAATACCGGCATTCAGAGATCTTCGGCAACTCCCCACGGTGCCTGGACAACTACTACCCCTGTCAAACACTATAGAAAGGGCTGGAAAAAAGACCTCGATTCCATTATGGTAGCACACGGCATTCCCTATCTGGCGACGGCTTCTATCGCTTATCCCGAGGATATGATCAAGAAGTATCTAAAGGCTCAGAAGATCAAAGGAACTAAGTTCATACATGTTTACGCTCCCTGTCCTACAGGATGGAAATCTGATCCTGCGATGACAATCCATCTGGCGAAGATGGTAGTTGAAACCAATATTTTCCCTCTCTATGAAGTGGAGAACGGTAAGTACAAGATCAATATTAAACCCAAAAACCGTAAGCCGCTTGATGAGTATCTGGCAATGCAGGGCAGATTCAAACATCTTCCGCAAGAAGAGATCGAATATCTCCAGAAAACATTTGATGAGAAATGGGAGATCCTTCTTAAGAAAGAAGAACATTTCGGCTGATCAACGGCTCAGCGACAAATTCTTTTACTAGTGCATTTTTTGACTTATTGGTGTTTTTTAGTTAAAATTTATTATTGAGGTGTGATATGAAAAGAAAAACCGTGATATTTGTACTTACTCTTGCTTTATTGTTAACAGGATTTGCAGGCCATGCTTCCACATTCTTCTATGATGAATTGGTGGGGGAGAATGGTTTAGATATTTTTCTGGGCCCGAAGATACTGACAGACCCGGATAATCCTTCCGAGAAAGAATACTGGTTCTTTTCTTCGATCTCTCCCGAATTGAATCTTGGGATGATCTCATTGGGTCTGGACCTTCAATTCCAATACAATCTTTCCGACGGGGAATTTTACTCAGAGGACTGGGATACTGTTGAAGGCATAATCAGAAAGATAAGATTTATCAAATTCGGCGGCAGGGGAACTAAATATTTCTTCCGATTCGGCGAATTGAAGGGCGCTTTCCTGACCCCCGGCGTCCTCATGTCCGGATACGATAATACCGCTGTCCTTGATCAGGAGAAGCGGGGTATCGAAGGCGCATTGGATTTCGGAATGGCGGGTGTCGAACTTATGATCAATGATATCACCGCTCCTTATGTGATCGGCGCACGGGTTTTTTACAGGCCACTTAAGAAGACCAAGCTTCTTTTCCTTTCAGGAGCTGAGCTAGGCCTCTCCTATGCAGGCGATATAAAAGCCCCTGCCAATGTTGCCACAGGACTTATATGGAGCGATGAATTGGGCGACACCGTTACTGCGGTATTAGAGGATGAGTCAGGAGATCCGATAACGGATTACAAAGCATTTTCCTCCTATGCTGTTGATGTTAATGTTCCTTTAACGAAATTCGGCGTCCTTACCACTGGAGTTTACGGCGCAGCGGGATTTCAGGATAAAGCAGGAAGCGGATTATTCGTAGGCGCATATGCCAAAACCATTTTTAATATTCAGATCTCAATGGAATATAGAAATATCACCCCCGATTTTATGATAAATTATTTTGATGAAACCTATGATGTGGACAGATGGAACTATGCCGGCACATTGGTATCAAAATATGACGCACTTCAGGGCTTGGCCGCACTTACAAAAGATGGCACACTTGAAGGCAGAAGAAGCGGTATCTTCGGAGAGATCGCGGGAAATCTCATGGACAAGATACTGATCAGCGGCAGTTATGAAGATCTTGAAGGGCCCGCGAACGGCGTCTTGCGTATTAAACTGGATGCTACGCGCTTCATAGACAAAGTAAAAGCTACACTTGTATATACTCAGATGGCAGTTGACCATCCGAAGGATATTTTCACTATAGATGACAGAAGTTTTATTGTTGCGAAGATCGATTATGCGATAAACAAATTTCTTCTTTTGTCCATGGATTACAAGAGGATCTACCAGTATAACGAGATTACCGGAACATATGATCCTGTGTCAAGCTTGACACCTACGCTGCTTTTTAGTATTGATTTTTAGAAGTGTACTATTTATAAAACAGTACACTAAACCCTTGATTATTCCTGGCATAATTTGTATAATATGCCCTTAAATTATTTAGTTATGACGGGATGGCAAATGCTGGGCGGTTAGTTCAGTTGGTTAGAACGCATGCTTCACACGCATGAGGTCGGTGGTTCGAGTCCACTATCGCCCACCATTTGCCAATTCAATTGAAGGGGCGGGTAGTTCTGCTATTCTTATCGAAAGAATAGCTTGAAGTTTTCAACGAGATTTATTTTGAAAACTTTGCGTTGGTTGCAGAGTTTTTAACAAAACTCCAAGCTGAGTCTGTTCAGATTGACTCAGCACGCATCGCTTCACACGCATGAGGTCGGTGGTTCGAGTCCACTATCGCCCACCATTTGCCAATTCAATTGAGAAGGGGCGGGTAGTTCTGCTATTCTTATCGAAAGAATAGCTTGAAGTTTTCAACGAGATTTATTTTGAAAACTTTACGTTGGTTGCAGAGTTTTTGGCAAAACTCCAAGCTGAGTCTGTTCAGATTGACTCAGCACGCATCGCTTCACACGCATGAGGTCGGTGGTTCGAGTCCACTATCGCCCACCATTTGCCAACAGGCCGGAGAGTTTAGTGTTCTGTTTCATAAATACCATGACAATGGAATGTTTAGATTTGAGGCAATTCCAAAGAACAATGAGCGTGGCGTACCCTTT
>JAGLWT010000088.1 GCA_023133295.1 bacterium
ATGAAAAGAAGGCTCAAAACTCCATCAAATAATCTTTATTCAATTGTCAATTTTACATTGACAATTCAATGATGATATTCCCTTCAGGCTGAACCTTTTTTTCCATCTTCTGCGTTGTAGGTGTTCTGATGCATAAATGCATACTCAGAAAGATGAGGTATAAATTCCGACTCCCATATTCCTGTAATATTGTTCACCCCGTTTCATCGCTATTCGAAATGTTTTACCCCAGGATAGCGGGATCCTTTGAGTAACGATAACGATATCACCCTTTTTTACTGAGAAATACGCATCAGTAAAGAGCATATCCTGGCAAACAAATAGGTGATACTTGCGCTCATCCATGTAGAACTGCCTTGCCATTTTTTCCTTTGGAGAATCTTCCACAAATATTATGGGGTGATGTTTATTGGTATAAATGACGGATCCTTCGGTCATAAGAGCGGCATGAGATTCCTTGCCTACATTATAGCCATATGCCAAAAATTTGTTATTGTCCCAGAAACTATTCAGGTTCTTTATCATGAATTGCTCTAACGGCCTCATATCCCTTGGGAAAAAATACTCATTCAAGATAATTCCATCATGCTTTTTCATAGAATTCAGCAGAGGCAATATCTCGCCGTGCCGGATTTCCGGCGACGAGGTTTTCAAGAACGGATATCCATAATTGATCATCTTCTGCGGGATAAAAAGAAATAATGAGACCAATATCAGCATGGGTACATATCCCCTTCTGAATGAAGTGAAGGAAAGAAAAACAGAGAGTATCAAAGAAGCCCACATCGGATTAAGCGGAACTCCTCTCGGAAAGAGTTCGACCATTGGAAAAGTAATATTGAAAGCTGGGAAATAGCCTGTGAATTCAAGGATGCACTGTACCACCGGGATGCCTATGATAAAGATAATAAGATAGATCCAGCGGCCCCGCATTAAGAGAAGAAAAGGTATCAGATACAAGATAAGAGCGGCAAAAAATGGAATGAAATAGTAAATACCGAGAACCAGAATTCCTTGAAATGTTATCCCTAGAATGGTGAAGAAGATGAAAAGTACCATATGAAGTTGTCGTAGCCGCCTCACAAAATAGAGAGCTATCGTGAAAAATAAGAGATACAGGATTCCGTCAAAATGAAATAAAGTTCCAGCGGCAGCCCCCGAAAGAGCTGCCGCGATAAATGTCAGTAAATTCTTAAAGCGCGGGTCAACGCTTACCGTCATTGATCAGGCCTTCAAGATTCATGATCGTGGTCTGATCGGCAACTATTACCTTAATATTGCCTGATAATTTGTTCACATAAAGCCAGTTTGAATATCCGGGATTTGCCTTGATCGCCTTTCCGATAGCGCGGATCCTTGCGACCTCACCTCCGGCTTCTATCGCTTTTCTTTCCGCTTCCAGCTCCTCCTTTTCATTGATATACACCATCTTTTGAGCCTGCTGTTCCGCTATCTGCTTTTCTTCGATCGCTTTTTCGAATAGTTTCGGAAATGCGATATCTCTTAAAAGAAGCTTCTCAACGATAAATCCACGCTGAGCAAGCTCTTGCTTCAGATCTTCGAAAAGAAAATTCTGGACCTCGGCTCTCTTTTCAGAGTAAAGTTCCATGACCTTGTATTGAGCAACGGTATTGCGGATAAGAGAACGGATAGCGGGACGGATTATCTTGCTCTCATAATTCTTTCCGATCGTTGTATGCATTTCCGCCAATGTTTCAGGATTGATACGATACCAGACAGAAAGATCAACTCCGACCTGCAGTCCCTCTTTGGTAGGCGACCATACGGAATCATCGCCATGCATCCTTCCCTCGCCTTTCGCAATGGACATAGTGTAATCCTGTATTCGCACATCATATTTGTCCAGTTTGTAAATGAACGGAAATATTATGTGAAAGCCCTGCTCCATCGTGGAAATACTTCCCTTGACAGAGAAACGGTTGAACTTCACGACCTGGTCGCCCGGGTGAACGATCACAATGCCTTGTGAGACAAGAATGAGCAAAATGACTAGGATAAATGCGATCAGGCCCCACCCTGATTTAAATTTCTGAGAGAGCCGTTTGCCCTCTTTGTCGAACCAGACCTTCTTCGGTAAGGCAAGATTTAATGCAATGATAATGATGACAACAAAAATGATAAAGATGATCAAACCCATCTTATTCCTCCTTTTTCATCAGCTCAAAAAGCAATGAATTTTCTTTTTTATATCCGTTCACACCAAGATAAACCGCTGAATATCCCTCTCGGAAATATGCATCTATCTCGGTATATATTCTTGTATTTTTCAATGTACGGTTCACTTCTCCTCCATTTTCAACATATTCAAGAGTTTTAGCTGCAAATTGGATTTTGCCGTATCGCCATGTTCCGAATATATCTCCGCAAGTAAAGATCTGAGTTCTATTTCCAAATATACAAAACGGTCCTGTTGTGAAATTGCCGCTGCATCCTCGATATACCTGATCGCAGTGTGAAGATCCTTTTTTCTGTAAAGCTGGCCCATGAGACGATAGTACTCTATCAGGCATCTCGGATCTTTCAGTTTCTTTGGGTCTATTTGGCCCAACTTTTTCTCCATCTTCTCCCTATTGTCTTCCTGAAGGTCAATCATAACAAGCGCCATTATAATCTCCGGAGTTTGCTCG
The DNA here is from genome assembly GCA_023133295.1 of bacterium. Classification (GTDB taxonomy): domain Bacteria; phylum AUK180; class AUK180; order AUK180; family AUK180; genus JAGLWT01. The sequence goes on from JAGLWT010000088.1 coordinate 2,649, forward strand.
AACTGTTTCTTGAGTTCCGAAATAATCGTTTTTGCCTTTCTCAATTTTCCCCAACGGATAAAGTTCTTCGCCCTTTCCAGATTTACCAGATATATCCCTCTTTTTATCTCTAAATTGCGAGATGTTCTCAAATTCATAAGGAAGTTCTGCTCGGCAGCCTCATAACGCCTCATCGCGCTGAGAAGTTTTCCCTTGCCTCCATGAGATATGGACAAGCCATAGGAATCGTCCAGATCATGCTTCAGATCAAGAGAAAGGTCATAATATTTCAAGGCCTTATTAAAAGCGCCAAGATCGAATTGTATCCTGGCCTGAACATCATGCATCTTGGCTAAGTTCAGAGAGATCTCCTCATAGAGTTGGTAATTCTCATCCAGAAGCTCAAAGTACTTCAAGCCGATGGAGTAATTCTTATCATGCACCAGCATTAATGAGCCTGACAATTCCTTGTAGATCTCCTCACAATAGGACATCTCGACCAATGCTGCCTCTTTCTTATTCAGCTTCCAATAGCTCATCGCCAGATGCCTCAGCGCGCGCGCGTGTTCCAGAGGGGATATATGCCGATTCGACAGGATCATCTCCGAAATATTGATCACCTCATCAAATTCCTTCTTATAATAGTGGTAGAGCGCGTTTTCATTCAAGAATTTATCATTGATGGCGATCCCGTACTCGCTGGATAGCTGTTCCAGTTTCCGTATCGTCAAAAGGGACTGGTCTAATTGCTTCATCTTATTGTGGATCTCGAGCATTTTCAATTCAATTGAATACTTTCTTTCGGGATCTTTAAATTTTTTCTCCGCTCTTTTAAATAGCTTAACCGCCTCTCCCCAGGCATTGGTCTCGAATCCCCTGCTGAAATTCATTCCTTTCAGAAACTCTATTTCACCTTCTTCAAAGAGCGCTACAAAGGCATCAACAAGCTTAGGGTCGTACAATGTGCCTTTATGGGCGATCAGCTCTCTAACGGCTTCTGAATCGCGCTTTCTGCGGCGATAGACCCTATTTGTGGTCATCGCGTCATAGGAATCGCAAATGCCGATTATTCTCGATACTAAGGGGATATTTTCTCCGGTCAGGCCGCCCGGATATCCGCTGCCGTCCCATCTCTCATGATGATGCTTGACAATGATATTGACTTCCTGCAGAAGAGGGTGTTTTGAAAGGATGTGCTGCGCATAGATAACATGCTTTTCCATTTCTAATGTCTCTTCTCTGCTTAAAATCCCTTTTTTCTTCAATACATGTTCCGAGATCTTTGCCTTACCGACATCGTGAAGCTGAGAAGCAAGGTATACGGTGGATATTTCATTTTTAGAAAGGCCGATGTACTCGGCTACTTTGACCGCATAGAGTCTTACGCGGTCCGAATGTCCGGAGGTATATTTATCTTTCGCGTCAATAGATTCTGTCAGATATTTGACCGCTAGAACGAAAAGGTCCTGAACATTGAAGTTTAAAATATTCCCCATGGATAGATTATAATATAATTAGGTGTTAATTTCAAACAATAAAAATAACATGTGACGTATGACATGTAACGTATCACATTAAGAGAAATGAATAATTGGAGATTGGAATAAATAACTCACAGTAAATATAGCTTAATTGGGAAAGAGAGACTGGCGCGGCCTGTCATCTTGAGTGAAACGAAAGATCCAGCCCCTCTGTTATTCCATCGAAAGCGGGAATCCATCTGGTATTTGCTTCTTATGTTTTCCCCATTATTCGTTGTTCACTATACTTAAACCTATCACCTTATCATCCTACAACCCGGCTATCTATTTACCAACCTTGAACTTTTGAACAATCTTCTACGAAGGATTGACTTGTTCAGGAATGAGTAGAAATGGCACCCTGGAGTGGATTCGAACCACCGACCTACGGATTAGGAATCCGTTGCTCTATCCACTGAGCTACCAAGGTATTCCATTTTTAGTATTCTATTATAGTGAAAATCTCCAAATTGTCAAGTTTTTTCCGGGCTTCCAGGAATTTTAATTCCACCAAAAACAAAGCACCGACCACACTTGCACCATTTTTTTCGATCATCTTCTTCACAGCGCCAACGGTACCGCCTGTAGCAAGAAGATCGTCTATGATCAAGAATCGATCACCTTTATTTATGGCATCTTTGTGCATCTCCAAGGTGTCTTCCCCGTATTCAAGGGAATAACTCTCGGAAATTGTTTCAGCGGGAAGCTTCCCTTTCTTTCTAACGGGAATAAAGGGTTTGTCCAAAAGATACGACAGTGCGCCGCCAAAGATAAATCCTCTCGATTCGATCGAAGCCAATTTATCATACTCAACATTTGCCAGAACATCTTTCATGGCATCAATTGCCTTTTTAAAACCCGCAGGATCCTTCAGCAGAGTAGTGATATCTTTGAATACTATACCCTTTTTCGGGAAATCCGGAACATCTCTGATCAAAGATGATAATTCTTCCATATGCCTCTCCTTCTCAATATTTAAATTGCTTTGTATTATTCCTACACCTTTATTGATGATCTGCCTAACCCTCTCTTTCGAAAGGCTCATAATGGTCCCAACTTCATCAAGAGTTCGAAAGGCATGGCCATCCAGCCCGAAACGCAATGAAATGGCTTGCTTAATTTTCGGTTTTAAAGATGAGATCATCATCGACACATATTCACTCTTATCCTTTCTGTCCTCTTCTTCGTAAAATGAGGCGCTGTCGCGGGAAAGCGTGAGATAATTAATGAAGTCCTCGCTATCATTATCTATCTTGAATGACATCGAATATTCATTTTGAACAATATTTAATTGATGCAGAAACTTCTCTTCTTCCATGTCAAATTGCTTTGCGATCTCTTTCGTTGTTGGTTTTCTCTCATGCTCGTGAAAGAACTCGTCGATATAATTCATAACTTTCACGCGAAAATCAAGAATATATATCGGGATCTTAACTATTCGCGCGTTCTTATCGATGAAATTGATTATATACGCCTTGATCCAAAAATATGCGTATGTGGAAAATTTGAAATGCTTCTCAGGTTTAAAATGATCGATGGCTTTGAGCATGCCGGAAACTCCTTCAGAAAGGATATCCAATTTACTGATCCCCCGCAATCTGAAGTACTTCTTTGCGACCATTATTACAAGTCGTTGATTATGAAGGATGATTTTTTCTCTAAGAGCATGGTCACCTGTCTTTTTGTACTCCACAAAATACTCATACTCTTCTTCGGGAGTAAACGGTTTGTAATCCTTCAATTCACGAAAATATATTTTTAAGAGCTTATCTTCAATATCCATATTTTCTCATGGCAAGAACAGTAGGGGGTTCAGCGGAAGCTTCTTTTTTCTCACTTCGAAGTGAAGGATCTCGCCGCTCACCTTTGCAACTACCTGTCCGGTAACGATCTTCTCACCCTTTTTCACTTTAACTTCCTCGCAGGGATAGTAGAAGACATAATATTCGGCATCTACCTGAAATCCGACCATCAAGCCAATACCCTTAAGGAAGTCCAAATATGTTACCACCCCGTTATTTACGGCTATGATCTCCTTTGTCCGGGGTTTGATATCTATTCCATTATTATTCGTGAAGATCCCTAATTCTTCATTGTATATCCTGCCGAATTTCCGGATCACGCTTTTTCTGTCAACATTGTGTAAAGGCCATGACCTCAGGAAAGAGTCTCCTCCGTTGGAGAGCTTTGCGACGGGCAAGGGCTTCTCTGCAGTTGAAAATGAGCCGTCGCCGGGAATGCGCAAGATCTGTCCCGCTGATATTTTCGTGGCATCTTCAATAGAATTGAACTCCGCGATATCCTCTATGGGCACCTTGAAATTCTTACTGATACGGTAGAGGGTCTCCCCTTTTCGCACCTTGTGAACCGCATACTTCTTGTTTGGAATTACGATCTTCTCAATTTTCTCTCTGGCTTCTTTTTTTGCCGCCGGAATTGTTGTCTTATTATTTTCAGTGACCGTTGATCTCCCGATCATGGAGCATGAAGAAAAGACAAGGGGAATAAATAGAAGCGCAGCTAAATTCACTTTTTTCTGGAACTGAATATTTTTTCTGCCTCGGTGATCGCACCCTGAGCTTCATTGACTTTGATCACTTTGTCATCCACATCCCACGAGCTGATCGAGATCACAGGCTTATTGATCTTAAGAGCCATCGCGATCTCCGATAATGTTCCCAAACCCCCGCCGACGGCAATAACGATATCGGCAGTTCTAACGATGATCGCATTTCTCGCCTGCTGCATTGAAGTTAAGATGGGAACCTGAATATGCGGATTCGCATCTTTCTTATCGGATCCGGGTAATATCCCGATCGTAAGGCCGTCCTTGCTTCTTGCACCTTTCGCTACACTTTCCATGACGCCGCCAAGGCCGCCGCACACGAGGATCCAGCCCTTCTCAGCGATCAAAGCACCTAAATCTTCGGCGATTTTCTCATATTCTTTTAGGGGAACGCTGTTTCCGACAACTCCGATGATCTTGCTCATAGTTTTACTCCATAAATGGTCGGGGTGACTGGATTCGAACCAGCGACCTCTCGGCCCCGAACCGAGCGCGCTACCAACTGCGCTACACCCCGATCTCTTTCAAAAATAATCCAGCATTTTTGATTATACCAATATCAATTAAATAAGTCAATAAACCCACTGCTATTGAGGCAATGAAGACACCCAAAGCAATAAAGACAATTGACTTCTTCTTGTCCAATTTCAAAAAGAAATATATAAGCGCTCCCGTCCAGGCGCCACTGCCCGGTAAGGGGATGGAAACAAATAACATCAGGCCGACAAACTCTAATTTCTGGACCAGAGCTGATTTGGTTAAGGCCTTTTGCCTTAATTTCTCTAATATATTATTCCCGCCGTTGATGCCTTCGATCCACTTTGAAACAGGATCCAAAAGTAAGACAACCGGAAGAATGACTGCCAAGTTTCCTGTCAACGACAGTAACACTGTTTTTATAATACCGAATTTGAACAGGAAAACACCTAAAGGGATCCCTCCCCGCAGTTCAAAGATAGGAAGCATCGAAACGAGAATAACTATGGCTTCGCCAGACAATCCGATCGAAGCGAGATAATCAACAATTGGCTGCATAAAGTCTATTTCTTGAAAGGTACCAGGGGTTCTACTCCTCGTTCAAAAAACAGAAGTTTATAAAGGCGAACCTTCTTTTTGCCCATCTCCCAGATCGCTACTCGAATATTAAGTTCTTCATCCATAAAATACATGATGATGTATCCAGTGTCTTTGACACTTTCCGCATTTATCAATGTACCCCATTCATATGGGATCGCAGGATTTTTAGCTTCTGCTTTTTCCTTTTTTTCCTTTTCTTCCGCTTTCTCTTTCATGTCCGCCTTTCTTCCTTTCGGCAGGGGTTTGATCTGCTCCTCTTCGGTTTCAACCGGCTCTGGAACGGTATCGGCAACAGAAACCGCCTTCAGAGTATCCTTTGGGGCTACACGGGTTTCTTCAGCATATACTCCTATGGTTAAGAGTATTAAAAACATTACCGCAAATATCACTTTGCATTTCATATACTTCTCCTTGAGGCCAAGTGCACTCCCAGTAGAATGGAGTTGAATTTGGCCTCTGCGTCATCGGCCCGTGAAAGCAGAATTATGGGTATCCTCGCCCCCAATATCACTCCGCCGGCACGTACTTTAGCAAAATATAATATCGCTTTGGCGGTCATATTGCCCGCCTCCACATTAGGCGCAAGCAGAATATCCGCGCTACCTGCTAGGAAGGTATCCACGCCTTTATGCTCTGCGGACCTCTTTGAAATTGCAATATCTATACCAAAAGGACCGTCAACGCGAATATCCTTTCGAGCCTTAAAATGCCTCTTCAATGACTCGGCATCAAGTGTTGATGGTATTTTTTTTGTAACTTTTTCAGAGGCGGAGAGCAGGGCGACCTTGACCCGTCTGGATCCGAAGGAATGCATCAATTTCGATCCATTCTCAATGATGGCGATTTTCTGTTCCACATCGGGAAAAGGGACAACGCCGCCATCTGTTATAATTGTGAATTTCTTGGCTAAGGGGTTCTCAAACACAAAACAATGCATTATCAGACTGCTCTTTCTGAGCCCGGTATCTTTGGAAAGAACTCCCTTCATGAACAGAGGAGTTGGGATCAGCCCCTTCATCAAAAGAGAATCGGGTTTTTCCTTTACCTGATCTATGCTTTTTGCGATCGTATCTTCATCGGAATCGCTATCAATTATCCGAAACATCTGAGGAGGTATATCCTCTTTTTTCAGCAATGAAACGATCTTGCGCTTATTCCCGACAAGAACTCCTTTGCAGATACCCCTCTTTACAGCTTTAAACAATCCCTTTAATGGCTCTTCATCATGAGCGGCGACCAAAATAATATCCAGGATATTCTTACTTCCTTTGACCGTGCGCTCAAGTTCCTTGAAATTCCTGATCATCTACTTCTCCTGAATTCTGATTATCCGATTCTTTTCATCCAAAAAGATCTTTGTCGGAAAATGGCCCTTCACTTCATTTTTGTCTAATTGACAGAATGAAAATATGATCACGCTATCACCCTTTTTACCCAATAAAGCTGTGCCTCCATTGAGGATGATCGCGCCTTTATCTCCGGGAATAGCATATGTTTCAAAACGGTTTCCATTACTCACGTTGACAACCAGGACCTTTTCATATTCGTCAATACCCGCCTTTTCCATCAGGTCTTTATCAATAGTAATACTACCGTCATATCCTACCTGTGAATCAGTTACAACTCCCATATGAAGTTTGGAATACAGATATGTTTTTTTCATTTAGCCACCTTTGCTAATTTATAATTGTAGGTCTCTCCCCTTACCGGAGAAAATATCGAAATGATATAGATCCCATCCGGATATTTACTGAGGTCAACATCCCATTTGTTCGTCTCAAAATCAGATCTGTTGATGAAGCGGCTGCCCGCTATCGTGAATATCCGCACCGTATCGTTCGAATAAAGCCCCGAGATCGAGAAGATGCCTGTACAGGGATTTGGAGATATTTCAAAACCCTCCGAAGAATTCTTATAAAATATTATCTCGTCCCATAAGAGATCCGAAGAGGTCAATGACTCCAAATACGCGGGATCATTTATATAATTGATCGTTAGGCCGGTTGACGGGACCTCTTTATGAGAAGAGGTCAGGTACTCTCCTAAGGATGTTGATACAAATATCTCATATTGTAAAAGAGCATCAGAAGCAAAGGTATTAACCATCAGCGAAAAAGAAGCGGTATCCTCTGAGATAGCTCCAAGAACATTTCCCATATCTGAATTTCCCCGATTGTTCCATAGTTCGTATTCATGCAAAACATCCATAAACAGGGCCTTATTCAGGCGATCCGTATCGTTGAGGGGTAATTCCATGTCTGACAGGAGCGCTGAGCAAAAAAGATTAAATGAGCTAACGATAGCGGGATAGGCGGACATGCGAAGCAAGGACATTGAGTTCCACTCAACAGAAGCGGCATTGTCCTCATAATGCCGGTAGAATTCCCGGCATAAGGATAATCCCAATTCCTCGGGTGATATCATTCCATCTTCCTCAAATACTGCATTTATTACGGGAGAATAATTCCATCCATAGGATGAGAGATAATCCTCATTCGCGGCAATAAAACCGGTATATCCGTTTACTTCAGATGCGAGGGTCATGGTTGAGCTGATACAGGCGTCGATACCCAGAAGCGATAAGACAATGCCCGAGTCAGATAATGCCTGCCTCATTTCCCCGCCTGCGATAGATAGAGAGTCCGAGTTCGTTTCATCAATACTGAGATCCGATCCTGAAAAACGGTACCAGGAATTTCCATGATCCCAGAGTATCAAGGCGTAATTGTCCGCGGGAAATGATGATACTGACCATTTGATAAAATCACTTAATACCGCCGGCGAACCCATGTTTACCTCTCCGAGAGAAAGAATCGCGTTTTCAGGAGAAGGGGTCATATCAGTGGTCATGTAAAACCTTCTGGCATCCGACCAATCGCCGTATGCGCTGTCATATCCGGGGTGTCTGTCAAATTGACAAATGATGTTCACATTGGGTGAAGTTCCGATCGCGGAGGAGATCTCCATAAAATCTGTTATAGCGTATTCCTCAAGATTATTATCTCCGTTCAAATAGATCATTACAGTCCAATTATCGGGAAAAGCCTTCATGGAAAAAGCCATTAAAAGTACAAGCAGAAAAAGACCGGCTCGGATCACTTTTGGACCTTAACCACCGTAGGTTCATACCCGAATTCCATCATCATCTCAGAAAATGGCGCTGCTTCTGCGGCCGTGGGGTATGGCCCGGAATAGAGGATATAATTACTTCCGCTTTTTGAAATATAGAGTTTCTCAACGCCATAACTCTCCATCTCATCTTTCATTGCGTCAACGGTCCCCCTATCTCCGGAAACGATCTTTATCTTGTATTCATAAACCACTTTCTTGGCGGCAGCAGCACGGCGTGCCTCATCTTCCTTGCGTTTCTTTTCTGCTGCAGCAGCGCGCCTTCTGTCATCGGCCGCTTTTTTATCTCTTGCCGCCTTGGCATCAGCGGCTTTCCTTCTGTCCAATTCCGCTTGAGCATCCGCGGACTTCTGTCTGTCCAGCTCCGCCTGAGCATCAGCTTCTTTCTGTCTGTCCAAATCCGCCTGAGCATCTAATTCTGTCTGTTTATCAAGCTCCGTCTGAGCATCTAATTCTGTCTGTTCATCAAGCTCCGTCTGAGCATCTAATTCTGCCTGCTTTTCAAGTTCGGCCTGCCTTTCAGCTTCCGCTTTCTTTAGGGCTTTTTTATCTACTTTCGGCTTAGCTTCTTTCTTGATCTTGGGTGTTGAGGGGCCAGCAGGAAATCCGCCTTTCATAATAAGATATACATTCGCGGCAAGCAGGATCACAATAAGGCCCATGAAGATATTTCTGAAGAGAATGCTTTGAAAATAGAACTTTCTTGCCCCTTCCTTGATATCCTCGAAATCCTCTCCGGCATAAGTATCATTGTATATTCTTGAATGCAGGTATTTCTTTACCTTCCTGTCTCTCAGGCCCTTTTCCAGTTTTTTCCTTTCCTCGTCCAGGATCTCACTAAAACCGGAGTATTCCTTTCTCACTTTTTCGAGTTGGCCCATGTCCTTATCAAGATCTTTTTTCAGATTGACGATCTCGCCTTTTTCCTTGGCAATGTCAATCTTGATCGTTTTTACTTCTTCCAGCATTTCCTGGTACTTGGAATAGAAGTTCTTCATCCCGTCGAGAAATTTATCGTATGTGCCTTCAAGCGGTTTCAACTTTTTATTGTATCCGTCGATAACGCCCAAACGCTTCTGAATCTCGGATTTTACCGCATTGAAGTTCTGAACGATCTTCGTAATGCCGTTTTTCAATTCCTCTAATTTATCTTTCAATAATCGGTTCTGCTTCCCCAACTTCTCTATTTCGGGAGAGATCACATCCTTTTCCAAATACGAAGGCTCTACGCCGGTATTTTGCTGTGCCTGGGATTGCTGATAAGTCTGCTGTTGCGGCGGGGTCGGTGTCTGCTGCATCATTTGAGCTGTTTTATCCACAGTGGTCGGCTCTTCCGAATCAAAACCCAATATGGCATCGATATCATCATCGTTGAATCCGGCGTTGGCGGCGGGCGGGGGTTCTTCTATATGCGATATTACCTCTGTCTTCATCGATTCTGCCGCAGAATTTGACGGATAATATTTCTTCAGGGCTTCGCTCAATGAGTGTTCTGATGTCACCAGAGGGTCAACCTTCAATCCTGTCATTGATTCTATCTTCGCCTTCAGGCTTTCATCGAGGGGGTCGATCATAACTATTGATAGGTTCGACGCAAATTTATCCACTGGAAGTACTTTATTGGCAAGGCAAAAATCTTGCGGCATTATTTGAAGGACATTATCCGGGACATGGAAATTATTCAGATCAATGGTAGAAACTCCAAATTTATCGGTAAGGAATTTAAGAAGGATATCTTCTGTGATATATCCTAACTCCACCAGAATAGAGCCAACCTTCTTGCCGGATTGTTTCTGCACCTTCAATGCCTGCAAAAGCTCTTCCTTTTTTATGATATTATTAATAACCAGCAGTTCGCCTAATTTCAATGCCATAATTTACCTCTAATTAAAATCCAGATTTCTCTTATCAAAAATGTCCTTAATATATAGTACAAATTCTTCGCGGCCCAATTTGACCTTCTCGATAATATCTCCGTAGTAACTGCTCAAATGATGATGCTTCAAAGATCTTTTGAGCTCCTCCTCCGCAAGTTTATGGGAGGGGTCCACGATATGGAGAAGGGCAATATAATAAAGGGAATATGATATCGATTCAAATATTCCATAGACATGAGAGACTTTTCTAAGGGTACTCTTGTACAATTTATCATGTTCCTGTTTCAGACTCAAAGAGCTTTCATAATACTTCAGCGCCTTATCAAGATCGTTTTTCTCAAAGAAAATATCCCCCAATTTGATCACGATGGTCCGGGAGATATTCTCTTCAGCGAATTTTTCGTAAAATCGTATTTCTTCGTCAGAAAATGATGCGAATTCCTCCTTCTTCAGATTCTTGATCCTGGAATTCACATAATTGTTATACTGCTCTTCGGAAAGCGTTTCCTTCAGGCATTCATGCGAGTTGAGAACATTTAGAAATGCGTAAAAATTATTGAAGTCGGAACGGTAAAAATAATCGAGATACTTCTCCAATATATTAGGGTCGTCCATTGGAACAACCTTCAGTACACTGTCCAGAAGAGCAAATATCTCTTCAGTGCCGGGGCGGGAAATATACTTAAGGAAGTATGTGTAGAATGATTTATTGTCAACTCCCTGCGGAAGGGAATTATTGTCTTTGATGTAATTCAGAACAATATTGAATATCCCCGTATCCTCCATATAATATGATTGAGAAACTATGAATTTACTGGTGTCATATTTGTTCTTTCTGCTTAATACCACGATAGTGATTATGATAAAGAGAGTAAGGACGATGACAATTATCAGAGTTTCTATATTAATTCTTCCCTGAGAGGAAATCCTCAACAAAATGGGTGTTATAATTACCCTGCAAAAAGGCGGGAGTGTTGATCAATTCCTTCAAAAAGGAAATATTCGTATTTATCCCGTCAATATAAAATTCATCCAGAGCGCGGTTTAATCTGTTGATGGCTAAATATCTGGTCTCTCCGTATACGATCAATTTGGCTATCATTGAATCATAATGCGGCGGTATCTCATATCCAGCATGCACAAATGTATCAATTCTTATTCCAAATCCTCCCGGGAGATTGAGTTTCTTGATCTTTCCGGGACTGGGCATAAAGCCCTGGGAAGGATTCTCGGCATTGATCCTCACTTCGATCGCGTGGCCGCGGAGATTGATATCCTTCTGCTTCATTTTCAGTTTTTCTCCATTCGCGATACGGATCTGCTTAGCGATCAGGTCCATCTCGCTCCTCATTTCTGAAACAGTATGTTCAACTTGAATGCGTGTATTCATCTCCATAAAATAGAAATTCAGGTCCTTGTCAACAATGAACTCCATGGTACCGGCACTGTTGTATTTTACTTCCCTGGCGCCCTTGACGGCCATCTCCAGAATCGCTTTTCTCTTCTCGTCATCAAGGATAGGAGAAGGAGATTCTTCCACGATCTTCTGGTGACGGCGCTGCATAGAGCAGTCCCTTTCGCCAATATGAACAATATTACCGTAATTATCACCGAGAAGTTGAACCTCGATATGATGAGGTTTTTCGATATACTTCTCAACATATACGGATGCGTCATTAAAGGCATTTTGCGATTCACTCTTTGCCATCTCGAAATTGTTTTTCAGTTCCGCGTCATTGCGCACAATGCGCATGCCTTTACCGCCGCCGCCGGAAGAGGCCTTTATTATTATGGGATATCTTATCTTCTTGACGATCTTCTTCAAGTCCTCAAAAGAATCAATATTTCCTTTGGAGCCGGGGACCACAGGGACACCGGCACGGGTCATTGTCTTTCTTGCTTCCGACTTATTTCCCATCAAACCGATTATGGAAGAGGAGGGGCCGATAAAGATGATATTGCTCTCTTCACAGATCTTGGCAAATTCCGCATTTTCGGCAAGAAATCCGTAGCCCGGATGGATCGCATTGGCGCCGCTTATCTCTGCGGCGGTGATAATGGAGGGGATCTTCAAGTAACTGCTCTTAGAAGCAGGGGGGCCTATGCATATCGCTTCATTGGAAAATGCGACATGCGGAGAATTCTTATCTGCCGTAGAGAATACGGCAACTGTCGGGATCTTAAGGTCTTTACAGCTCCTTATCACCCTTAAAGCGATCTCGCCTCTATTGGCTATCAGGACCTTTTTGATCTTTGTCATTCTACTCAAAACCCTCGATCTTCATCATATTGTATTCCTGAAGCAGATGCGCGAATTCACCCCAAAGTATTCTACTTTTGATAAGCTTCTTAATAATATTCTGAAGCTTGGCGTATGTGTGTGTCTCTTCAAGGTTCTTGAAACCGACTTCAATAAGTTTGTTGATCTCAACAAAGAAAAGGTATTGGATCACATTGGACATTCCCGGAGGCGAATCCCTGTTCTTGTCAATATAAAGATTGATCACATCGATCTTGGGTATTTTCTCACTCGGGATGCTCTTTGCCTTAGCGATCTCCCTCAACTGCTGCATCATTTCCTGTGTATCTCCCCAATCCTTGGTGAGTATCATACCAACATCAAGATCATATTCAATATCTCCGGAACCGGTGGTATTATGCATTGTAGGACGCTCATAACTCTCTTTTTCATCAAGCTTACACCCTTCCCTGTCCAAGGAGGAAATCGCCCAGATCGGACAGTTCAAGGAAAGTGAGAGTTCAGAAAGGCCCGAAGATATCCTATTGATCCTGGTCTGAGGATCGGTGATATGAGATTCCAGAGGCATCTTCTGAAGATAATCTATGAAGATCGCTATCTCATCAGTTTCAAATTCATGGAGAACATTGTAGGCATGAGATTCTATCCTTTCAAAATTCTCTCTCTGACCGCCTTCGATCAGGAAAATATAGTTCATGAAAGCTTCTGTTGAATGCCATCCCTTTATGAATTTGTTCTTGATAAGTTTATCTTCCATGATATTCTTGGTCTGGAGCACGGTGGGGTTCACCAAACTCTCTTTGGATAGAATTCTCAAAGTAAGAACGCGCTGCGTCTGTTCCCAGGAATAGTAAAGAACGGGGATCTTGTTTTGTGCAGCGACATGAGAGGCTATGGCAAGAGAGAAATTGGTCTTGCCCCTTCTGGGCGCGCCCAATAAACCGTAATAGAATCCCTTTCTCAAGCCGGAAAGTACCTTATTGAGTGTATTGAAGGGTTTTATGGAGTAACCCATCACTCCGTCCAGCAATTCTTCTTTTCTCGTTCTGATCTCACTCTCCAATTCGTACAGATTGTATTTCATTGGCATGATAACTTCGTGGAATTGCATCTTCTGCAGAGAGATCAGCTGATGCCCCAGTTTACCGGCAAAATCAGCGACATCGATCTTATTTGATGATGTGGACAGAAGGTATTCTTCTATTTTTTCGCGAACTTCCTTCAGCTTATCCTTACCAGCCCTCATCTTCATGATTTCAATATAAGTCATTACCTGCGAAAGCTGCGGTGGATCCACATTCCTTAATTTGGTGTAGAATTTCTGCATCTCAATGGTATAGTAGTTACGGGGGATCAGTTCGTTTTTTATGGATTCATAATCAATGACCGAATCCTCTCTTTTACTGTCAAAGAACTCAAAGATGACATTACAGACTATTCTCGACAGTTTCGATCTCAGCAGAAACGGCTTGAAACCCTTTTCGATGGCGGTGGAGATCAGGAACCTATCCTGCAGGAAACCGGCGAGGATCTTTATTTCCTCTTCTTCATAGCTCTCCGTTTCCTCCGGGGATAAATATTCCTCTTCTTCCTCTATGATCGGCCTCTGTTCCTCTTTCTTTAAAACAGGAGCTTCTTCCTTCTTCTCTTCCTTTGCTTCACCTTTCTTAAGGGGATTATCCTTAATGAATTCCGCAAACAGATCTTCCGGATTGACCTTCTTCTTGTTATCTTTCTTCTCTTCCATTATGCTTTCTCCTGTCTACTCGATCTCAAAAATAGGCTGGTCGTATTCCAGGCTTTCGCCGCTCTCGACCAGAACCTTAACGATCTTCCCGCTCATTTCGGCTTTGATCTCATTGAAGATCTTCATCGCCTCGATTATACAAACAACGGTGTCGTCATTGATGGTATCACCCACCTTCACATAATCAGGTGATTCCGGAGAAGGGGTACTGTAAAAAGTGCCCGGCATCTTTGCTTTAATAAAACGGGCATTTGAAACCGGTGCTTCCACGACTTGGGAAGCCGGCCCTGACTGAATCAATACCTCGGCCGGTCTTGGCAGTACCTCGCCGTGGATTACAAGATCCCGCTTCAGGCTGAATTTAACACCTTCCTGTTCAATGGTAAGTTCACTGATGTCCGAATCTTTTAGCATCTGAATGATCTTTTCAATATCATCTATCTTCATATACTCTCCCTAAACTCTTTCAACATATGAATTGGTCCTTGTATCAACTTTTATATTGTCCCCTTCATTTATGAAAAGAGGAACCGTAACTACAAGGCCGGTCTCCAAGGTCGCAGGCTTACTTCCTCCGGAAACAGTATTCCCCCTGATACCCGGCTGGGTTTCCGCTACTTTCAAAGCAACATGGATCGGGGGTTCCACCATGATTATCCGCTCTTGATAGAAATAACCGGTGATCTTGCCGCCCGCAATAATATAATTGGCGGTGTTACCGATAACTTCATCATTTAAAAGGTATTGCTCATAGGTCTGTGTGTCCATGAAAACATAATTATCTCCATCGTGATAGGAGTATTCCAGATCCCTTCGCTCCACCACAGCGGCCTCAACTTTTTCGCCGGATCGGAATGTTTTTTCGATCACCGCGCCCGTCAGGAGATTCTTCAACTTACTTCTAACAAATGCTCCGCCCTTTCCGGGTTTTACATGCATGAACTCAACAACGGTAAAAAGGACATCCTTCATCTTGATGACCATGCCGTTTTTGAAATCATTCGATGTAGTCACATCTACCTCCTAAATTATGGTCAGTTCTTTTGTTATCCCGGAGGACAATGCGACAGCACCGCCATCCGTGATCAAAAGATCGTCTTCAATTCGAACGCCGAATTCATTTGGCAAATAGATCCCTGGTTCGTCAGTGAACACCATTCCCGGCTTAAGCCGCCCTCTTGCCGCACGAGGCGAAAGCCAGGGTTGTTCATGAACCTCAAGCCCCAGACCATGACCAAGGCTATGCGTAAAATATTTTCCGTATCCGGCTGATACGATCTCTTTTCTGGCGATCTCATCAACTTTCTTAAAGGATACATCCTTTTTGACTTTCTCTATAACGCTCTGATTAGCCCTTAGGACTGTGAGGTAAACCTCCTTCATCTTCTGAGTCGGTTGGCCCAGAAAAAAGGTACGAGTGATATCAGCATTGTAATGTTCATAAACAGCGCCGAAATCCAGAAGGATGATCTCTTTTTCCCTGCATTTAACATCACGACTCGGTACACCGTGAGGCAAAGAAGCTCTGGGGCCGAAAAGGCTAATTATCTCAAAGCCGGAACGCTCACCGCCCGCGGACTTGATCTGATATTCAAGTTCTGCTTCAAGATCTTTTTCGGAAATACCCGGCTTCACAGATTTTATTGTTTCATAAAACGCCTTTTCTGCGATTTCAACCGCTCTTGTTATCTTTGCTATTTCCTCATTGTCCTTGATCACCCTCAAAGGTGAAAGCAGGCCGGGAACCGGTTTCATCTTGATCTTTGAAAAGACCTTTCTCAGGTTCCTGTAGCCGCTGTATGTGATCCGGTCAGGATCGAATATCACATTTTTCGGAGAAAGCTTTGACATTCTTTCCGCAATATCAGAGAATGCGGCCGCATAAGTTGAAGCAAGGATGACCTTGGCCTCTTGAATGCCCTTTTTGGCATCCTCAATATAGCGAGAATCGATATGAAGCTCAGCGTGATCAGGAAAAACCGCTAAAATGCCGTCTCCATCTTCACTGGAACGGAATCCCGTTAAATAAGTCCGGGAAACATTGTCCCTGAAAATAAATAACGAGTCCGGATAAAGCTTCCGGAGTTTGTCCAGGCGTCTCCTATAGTATACCATTGGTTTTTACTTTTTCCGAAAGGAACCTCATTATAGGAATAATGCTGGGTGAATGGATAAATGCCTCGCCTGCGAGGACAAGATATCCATATGTGTCCTTGATGAAAAATGTTTTAATCCCACCAAGCGTAGCGGTGCCTTCCTGAACATCTTCGGCTGAAAGCAGAGAAGCCATCTCATTCTTTTTCTGCTGGATCTCCGCGAAAAGTGCGGCAAATTTATTGATATCAATATCGGAATCTCCTGTATCTGAAGAAATGATCAAACCGTCTTCGCTGATGATAAATACCATGTTCACTCCCTCAAAACCTTTGAGCTTAGACATGAGATCCTCAATAGAAGCCAATTCTCCACCAACTCTGTTTGCCAGATACATAGGAATGGCAGAGACAGCCGTCTGCGGGCCAGATATTACAGCAGCGGGCTCTTCAACTGATTCCTCTTGCTGTATTTCGTCTACTATTTCTTCCGCGGCCTCAACTTCAAGCGATTCTTTCTCGACATCGTCCTCAGAAACCTCTTCTTCCACTTCCTCTTCTTCTTCAGAAGAGTCGTCATATGATTCCTCTGCTTCTTCTTCCGCTTCTTCCTCTGGTTCTTCTGTCAGCGTATCCTCAAGAAGCTCACCGGGTTTCTGATCGGGAGAATATATTACGGTTTCTTCAGATTCGCCGCCTTCAAAATCATCATCTTCATCAGATTCAGATGCCGCGAAGATCGAATCCAAGGCCTCATCAACCTCCTCTTCATCATCTTCGTCCACCGTATCCTCATCTTCGGTTTCCTCGAGGTCTTCGTCCTCGGTGTCTTCGATTATATCGCCCTCGGGAGAAAGCTCCTCTTCCAGAGTAACTTCATCATCATCAGAGGCGGCGAACACCTTTTCCTCGTCTTCATCATCCTCGGAAACTTCCGCTTCCTCAGAAAGCTCAAGTTCTTCTTCGTCACCGTCTTCTTCAACAGCAATTTCTTCGGAAGGCTCTTCTGTGATCTCCTCGTCATCAGTTTCATCTTCGTCTGTGACTTTGTCAAAGAGATCCTCATCGTCGGTCTCCTCATCGGCTGATTCTTCGCTCGCGAAAATATCTTCCGGTTCTTCTTCTGCTGCTGCTTCTGCTGATTCTTCGTCCGCTTCCGGCTCTTCTTCTATTTCTAACTCTTCGCCGGCTTCTTCATCCTCTGTTTCTTCTTTCGGTTCTTCTACTTCCGCTTCTTCTTCCGCCGGTTCTTCCACATCAGCTTCTATTTCTTCATCCGATCCGAATATATCCTCTAAAGCGTCATCTTCTTCAGAAACTTCATCCTCTTCTGAAAAGAGATCTTCTGCTTCAACACCCTCTTCTTCAGAGGATCCTTTATCTTCGTCTTCTCCAAAAAGAGCGTCTACATTCTCTTCAGCTTCTTCTTCCACTTCTGTATCGGAGGGCTCTTCGTCCTCTAGAATATCTTCAATATCTCCTGCTGACACTTCTGCTGAATCTTCATCCGCTCCAAAAATATCCTCGATATCATCTTCTTCGCTATCCTTTGACTCCTCAGCCGTATCGGGAGAAGCAAAAATATCATCTTCCGCGTCTTCACTTGAACCTTCACCGAAGATATCATCGAATGCTTCGTCGGAAGAGGGGGCTTCGGGAGTGGATGAGAAGACATCCTCTTCTGAATCATCCGAACTCTCGGGATCGGCTCCAAAGATATCATCAAATGCATCATCGCCTTCCCCGGATGCCTCTTTATCGCCGCTATCGGTTTCAGTATCGTCCTGATCGGTAACATCATCACTGGCTTCTTCTTCGAAAATATCGCCGAAGTCACCTTTCTCAGATGCGGCCTGCTTTTCCTTTGGGGCTTCATCCGAACCAAAGATATCGTCAAAACCGCCATCGGCATCCGCAGCTTCTTCCGGTTCATCACCTTCATCAAAGAGGTCAGAGAATTTATCCTCAACATCCTCACCCCCGGCTTCGTCTCCCTCATCCTCCGGTGATTCAAGGTGCCGCAGCATATCTTTCGCCTCTTCGTTATCAGCGTCATTGCTCAATATTTTCTCCAGAAGCTCCTTTGCCTTATCTTCTTCACCCTTCTCCTCGTACAAGCGGGCATTGGCAACGGTGTAGATCTCAGCATCTGAGGATTCTTCGGGCTCATCGCTCTTTTCAGAAACCTTTGCGCGGAGTTCCTTCAATTCCTCTTCAACCAGCTCATCATCCGGATTCTCTTCATAAATAACCTCAAGATGCTTCAAGGCATCAGAAAGGTTGCCCATCTCTTTATAGACACGGGCGATCTGTTGATTCGCCATGTAATGGGTGGGTTTATTCTCAAGGATCTTCAGGAATACCGCTTCCGCATCTTCCAATTGGGCGGCTTCTATCAGTACCTTTCCCTTGACAAGCATTGTCTTAAGATCACCGGGAAATTCTTCCAGGCATTCATCGGCATACTTAACAGCATTTTCATAATCTTCGCCTTGTCTGTAATTTTCAATAAGCTTTGAGTAATTTCTCGGAGAGGGGTCTCCCCTTACAAGGTCGAGCAGATTTTGGAGTTCTTCGTTCATATAGGCCCCCTAAAAGGTTTATTATTATTTATTATATACGATATCATGCGACAAGTCAAGTATTACAGGGATATTTCCCTTTATTTTCTAGTATATTGGAATTGACTTACCTGACCCCAAAGATACCCGTTCCGATGCGTATCATATTGGCCCCTTCTTCAATGGCGTGAAGATATGTATTGCTCATTCCCATTGAGAGGTTGGTAAAGTCGTTCGGAGATGATATCTTTTGGCGTATCTTATCAAAGTATAACTTCATTTTCCGAAAGAAAGGGACACTCTCCGCAGGGTCCTCGAAATACGGCTCGATCGTCATCAAGCCCACCAGGCGTAAGTTTTGCAGAGAATCGATGAATCCGGCAAGCTCTAAGCTTTCTTTGAAAAGTGTTCCCGATTTGCTTTCCTCGTCACCCGAATTGATCTGTATCATAACATCCATCTTCTTGCTTTTAAGATCACAGCGCCTTTCAATAACATCTGCCAATGCGGCAGAATCTACGCTTTGAATGCACGAAAAAAGATCGACGGCATATTTGGCCTTATTTTTCTGAAGGTGTCCTATCATATGATGCTCGGGAGAAGACTTGATCGTCTGGATCAGGTTTTTCCCTTCCTGGACATAATTATGGCCCAGGATTTCAATACCCGCCGCGACCGCTGATTCTACCTCAGAAGAAGACCTGGTTTTCACGGCAGCCACTATCTTTACATTCGCCGGGATCTGATCTTTGAGGGATTTAATATTCTCATCTATTATATTCACGGAATAATATATATGATATTTGCTTAAAAATCAATTATTGCCAATTATGCGCAAAATTGAATTTATCCATCGAATATGGTATATCTTATAATTAGTTCAACATGAAAGTATTTGGAGAAAGACTCCTTAGTTTCCGCAGGCCGAAGGTCAATACTTCGTCAAACAAGTCGATCGGGAAATTCTTCTTTCCCGGAAAATTGGAGCTTTGTAAGAATATTCAGGAAAGTGACAAGGATACGGGTGTGGCAAGTTTCAAAGATAATTCGGTCGCCATCATTTCAAACGGCTCCTTTATCCCTTCTTTAGGTAAGTTATCGCCTACCGCATTACTCCCTCTACTGGAAGCAAAGGCGGTATTGTACAAAAAGCTCAGTGGCATTGACGCCGTTCCACTTGTGATAAAAGCGGAAGATCCCATGGAATTCGCCAAGACAATAAGCAATATCTCCCCTTCTTTTTCCGCTATCGATATTGACTTTGTTTCAAAGGAATTCCGAAAAGACCTGATGGATTTTCTTAAAACCGACCTTGAGATCCCCTGCGTTATTTCTCAGGAGATCTGCAGAACAACTGTTATGATCTCCGGGATTCTGACCGCTGTGAACGCTCTTGATCTGGAAATAGGGACGGTGAAAGTTGCGCTGATACGCAATAGTAAACCTTCCCTGTTAAATGAACTGTTATTAGGGACCGGCTTTTTAAAGAAAAATATTAAAACTATTACCTGGAAAAAGATAGAAAAATTTTACTCTTTGCCGGAACCGGAGGAAGAAGAGAGCACTCCGAAGAGCAAGGAAAAATCACCCATCAAAGGATACAATATCCTCATCTGTTTGGATCAGGAAGAAGGCATGATTCCTCCCGCGTTGATAGACGATCTTTCAACAAATTCAATACTTTTTTCCACGGCATTTCCCGAGGCGGGATTCTACCCCCGGAATGTGCATGAACAGGGGGTTTTCGTAGCCGCTACTCTGATGGATAAATATCCCAACAGAATAGGCGATGAGATATTCTTTCCCGGGTTTATGAGGACTGTCATTGACCTTGGGATAAAGGAAGTATCCACCGAACTCCTGATCGAGGCGGCAAAGGCGATTACAGAATATATGCCGGATAAGCGTGACCGGTTCAGCATTTTTCCTGAAGCGGGTGACAAGGGCTTCATTGAGCACCTGTCCGTGTCTTTGGCAAAAAGGGCAAAAATGGCAGGGATCATTGAGGTCACAAGCGATCATTCAATGAAACAATTAATAAAGAAAATAAAGAGGAATCTAAGGGGATAACCATGAGAACATTATCTGAAGAACTACTTTACAGGTCGGTATATCACGGGATCAGAGTAAGCTCCTATTCCATTCCCGGAGATATTTCGAAGATGCTTAAAAATTCTGTTCTTGAGCAAAAAGAAGAGGCGGACAAGAAGATTTATAAAAAGCCGCTTATCAAAGCCAAGGACTCCAAACAGAATTTTACTCCCCTGCTGAAGGATACCGGACATTTCAATATTTTTGTCGGATGGGGGGACAAGGTGTGTTTCAACGGGATCTCAGCCGAAGCTACCATCCAAAAAGCTGTCAAAGACGCTTCAAAAGACCTCTTTCTGAAACCCTCCACCGTCATAGATCCTCTCTTTCGAAAGAACATCGGAGACAATCTCCCTGCGGTGATACATTGGAATGTCGTTGAGGGAGAAATGATCAAGATAACCGTAATCCCGCGAATGGCAAGATCAGAAAACCTTTCCTTGATAAAGATGCTTCCGGAAGACAGCACCAAAGAGCAGATAACTGATTATGTCGTGGACACCATAAAGGGCATGAAGAAAGAAGAAAAATGCCTGATATTCGCAGGTATCGGCATCGGCGGAAACTCCGAGACATCGCTCATGGAAGCAAAAAAGGCACTGGTGAGGCCTGAGCCCAACAGCGGGCCGCTGTATATGGAAATGGAAGATGAGATCAAGGAAAAATGCAATGCCGGTAAAACTGGAAACGGCTCACCGGACTTCATTGTGATGCGTATCCGGATAAACACATTGCCGTGTCATATAAATTCGATGCCGGTCGCGATCGCGATCAATCAAAACTTCAATCAATACTGGACCAGCGAGATTTGATACGTGTGACCATCACACGTTTTTCATTTTTTTATTTTCATAAATTATAGTTGCGGACATTATTATTGTAACGATCAGGGTAAAGAAAATATCTTCGATTACCAAGTATAAGCACCCTCCGATCAACCCCGCAAACACGAAATTGATATATCTATTTCTTATATCAAATCCTTTTACTTTGCTGCTGACCCTGACCATTATCTTGTAAATAACATATAGCATCAGAACAGAAAACAATATGATTTGAAAATCTATTTGTGTCACAAATCCTCCTCCATTGCCTTAATTGCCTTCACGTGTAACGTGAAGATCGTTCACAGGTTCGCAGGTTCCAAGTTCGCAAGTTGAGAAATAGATAGCGTGTTGTAGGATGATAAGATGATAGGCATAAAAGAAGTTATGAGTTTTGAGTTGTAAAAACAGTCTGATAGGTTTCTCGATTCTTTACTTTACACTCCACACTTCAGACTTCACACTTCTCTTTATACACTTCACACCTCACACTTCACACTTACTTCTGCACTTGTCACTTGTGCACTTGTGCTCGTGTGCTCTTATCAACCTATTTTGCTAAATATGTTTTAACTACTTCTTCGACCACACCGGGAAGGTTCTCAACATATTTAATGCCGGCGGCGGTCAATGTGTCACCAGCTTTGGGTCCCATCGGGCCTCCGGTCAGAACCACTTCAACACCCTTCTCGGCAAGCAGCGATGCTGTGCCTGTACCCGCTCCATGAGCATAACCGGCACTGTCATTTTTAATAATACTGTATTCCGTTGATTCAGAATCATAGATCACAATATACTGGCATCTTCCGAATCTCTCATCAACATTAGCAGTGGACGACTGGCCCTGTGATGTAATTGCTATTTTCATCATCTCTCCTTTCTTATTTGCTTTAAAAGCTTATTTAACGCTTCAGCATTAGAATAATTTTCTATTTTGATGTTGACATCCTTTACTTCTTCCAGGGCCAACAATCCTTTCTTGATCTCTATCGTCAATTGAAAAGCCAGGGGGCACACGGACGAGGCCGGCCTGAATACAAGATCTATCACACCATTTTCTTCAGATATCTGCAAGTCCTTGATCAGCCTCAATGTATATACATCAATGCCCATTTCAGGATCGATGATCCCCTTCAATACATTAACCACACTTTCTTTATTGATCATTTATACCTCTCAAAATTCCTTCCTTTATTGTCTTGAAGGTCTCTTTTATATCTTCGTCACCATACTCATATGGCGTCATCCGTTTCTCTATCGCTTCGAGATACCTGATATCATACGGTATCTCACTTAAAAGTGCAATATTATTTATCTCACAGAACTTCTGTATCTCTTGTGTCTTTTTCGGGTTAAGCGTGCTCTTATTGACAATACAAGCACTCTTTATCTTGAAATGTGTCGCTAACGAATGGGCTCTTTTGAGGTCTGAAACGCCGGATACGGTGGGTTCGGTAACAATTAGCGCGTAATCGGCTCCGGTAATGGAAGAGATCACCGGGCAACCTGTACCGGGAGGGCCGTCTATCAGGATGAAATCACGCTTCTCCTCTTCGGCTCTCAACCGTGCCTGATGTCTCAGCATCGTGATAAGTTTGCCGGAATTTTCCTCGCCCGGGATCAGATTAGCATGATAAAACGGGCCGAATTTACTCTCGGACTCATACCATTTTCCGGCGATGGATTTTTCCATCTTTATTGCACCGGCGGGACATAAGTGATAGCAAAGACCACAGCCCTCACAGAGAAATTTATTTACTTCGAGCTTACCATCAATATTGCTGATAGCATTGAAATGGCATTTCTTCTCGCATAGACCGCAATCCGTACATATCTGATTATCAATTATTGCGTTTTTACCGCCGGGAAAGAGATTTTCATTCTTAATATCCGGTTCAAGAACAATATGAACATCCGGAGCGTCCACATCACAGTCAACGATCACACTATTATCAAAAAGAGGTACCAGGCCCAATACAACGGTAGTTTTACCCGTCCCACCCTTGCCGCTTATTATTACTATCTGTTTCATATGCTTAGTTCCTTAGCAAGCGCCTCAGCGATTTGATCGATCTGTACCTTGAAATATTCATAATACCGCTCTATCTCACCGCGGGAATAATATTCCGCTCCCTTGAAGTCAAATGGGATCGTACCGAGGATCGATACATCGGAATTTGCGGCTATCTTCTCGATCTCTGAATCATTGCCGCTGCTCTTGTTTATCATTATTGAATACCTGACCTTTAATTCTTCGAGAAGCTCCATCGCCAATTTCATATCATGTATGCCGAATGGCGAGGGTTCCGCCACCAGAATGGCGTGGTCTGCTCCGACCGCGCTTTTTACCACCGGGCACGAGGTCCCGGGAGGTGAATCTATAATATTAATACCTTCATCTGAGACATATGACAATACCTTCGAGATCACCGGATCAGGCATCATCTTCCCGATATCAGATTCGCCGGTAATTATTCGTGTATCCTGAAATTGATTGAATCTCACCTCTCCCACTGAAAAGGGTTTCATCTCGATCGCCTTTTCCGGGCAAAGCTCAAGGCATGCTCCGCAACTGTGGCAGAGATCATCCCAGATCATCGTTTTTTTCTGTTTCTTCATTATCACGATCGCATTGAAATTGCAAACGCGCGCGCATCTTCCGCAGAAATTGCATTTCTCTTCGTTAATTCGCGGATAATCAACAAAGACCATTTCAGGAGACCTCACTTCTTGCCCCTTTATAAGGAGATTTAAATTAGGTGACTCCACATCGCAATCCAAAGCTGTAACTTTGGTTCTATCACAGAACGCAAGTATCAAGGAAGCGGAAAGGGAGGTTTTTCCTGTCCCCCCTTTCCCGCTTAAAATGGCAATTTTCTTCATCTATTTCTTGCCGGAATTTTTCAGCTTGCTCTTCAATTCCTTGATCTCTTCAGCAAGCGCGTCGATGCGGTCAAGTATGTCATTATTGACTGTTTCGACTTCCCTTTCTTCCTCGATGTACCTTACCGGTGTTCCGTATGGCCTTCTGTTAACACCTCGGCCTACAAAATTCCTTCTGTTGCGTCCACGGCCAATACCGCGGCCGTTTCCATAACCATAACCGAAATCGTTATCAACATATCCCGGCTCATCATATCCTGCACAAAATCCTCTCTGCCTTCCTGTCATCGGGCCGTCACCATTCGGGCCTCTTTTGTCACCTCTTGGCATTATTTCCTCCTCTGTTTCTTCTTCCTCGTCCCTGATTGCAACATTCTCCATGACCAAACCGGCCGGCAAATTCACGGATATGCCTGCTGCCGCAATTAGGGCAGATCAGGGACTTATCGGACATATCGACAAAATACCGTTCACCGCAATCGACACATATGCATCTGTTTCTCTTGAAATGTATACTCCCGCCTTGAATTATCAGATGAGCTCCCGTTATAAGGAACTCTGCCACCTTTTTCCTGGCGCTTTCTATCAGGCGTGAAAATGTTGGTCGGGAGATCCCCATTTTTTCCGCCGCGGAAGCGTGATCCATGCCTTCCAGGTCAGCAAGCCGGATGGCTTCATATTCATCAAGGGTCAGATTAACAGTGCCAAGTTGTGAGGCGGGAACTCCCACAGGTTTAAATTCGTTGAATTCAGGTGGCCGCCCGACCCAGCGGTTGCGTTTTGGTCTTACCATTTTCAAATCGTTATGAACATATGCTCATTACAACTTAGTATAACACTTATTTCCTATTTGTCAAGATGCCTCAAGGTGCCAGGTTGACATTTTGACATTTCCAAAAGCTGTTTATCCTACATATCAGAAATTATCTCTCGATAAAAAAGTTAAGTATTATTCGTGCGTTACATCCCCTTGCACGGGTGCAAAGGGATTTGGTTCAAAAGTTCAAGGTTGAAAAATAGATCGCGTGGTTGTAGGATGATAGGGTGATAGGTTCACAAGTTGAGATAATTCGTTTGAGTTAAATTTCTTTGTATTCTATCTTATAATTGTCAATTGTCCATTTTCAATTGTTATTTGTTTGTAGTACTTCGTACTCCCCTCTACTTACGGTGTATTATTTATGAATTGTTGCCCAAGAATGTGAAAAAGCAGAATGAAAGATTATTATCCAGTAAAACGCAAAAACAAAGGTCAATAACGAGAGTATACTATTATATAAAACACTTTCCCACAAGCGACTAGTAACTCCATATATGATCATAGGTATAATTGTAAAAACATTTATTAGAATCAAACCAAAGACCTCTCTTTTTACAATCTTAAAAAACATTATGTATCCCGACACAAATATTAGCGCAATCATTATTTGAGGTGCAGCAATATAATAACTTCTAACAAACCCCGATCCTACGAGAAGCATAATTAATATTGGTGAAAGGATTTTGATCTGCTTAACAGTAAAATGTTTTTTGAAAAACTCTTCCATTTATATTTCCTCCATGGAATTATAGGCAATTCGCACATATTGCAGCTTCTTTGCATTTATTGGCTTCGTATTCAAAAGTCGTTTCGTTGGTAATTGCGCTTTTTTCAACATTATCAAAACAAGTAGCGCAAAGATCGCACTTAATCGCCAACCCGTGAAGAATAGTCCAAATGCTAACACCTGCAACTATACCTATGATTATTGCAACAATAATAGAGTCCGTTTCATAAAGAATTTCTTGGTTTTCAATCATCCAATTTGTAAAATATAAAAATGTATCAATTCCCTTAACTTGATTTTCATTTGTAAGCCATAAGTGAGTATGTTTATATAGATCATGAAGTCCTTTTTCAATCGCACCTGTGTAGTTTTCAGAATCTATCATTTTAATTAAAACTCTTATTTTATTTAAATACCCTCTCACCATGTTATCGGATTTGAATTCAATATAGCCAGCCTCAACCACTGTTTTTAGTTTATGAAGATAATGAGAATAAGCAGTTATATTAACAATATGATACTCTGAAGGATCAACAGAACATTCCCCTTCTTCAACAACGTAATACTTTCCATCTTGTTCTACGATATCAACAATAGGCGAATCAGAAAGAGTTGAATCTTGGTAATTGGCACTCGCAGCAACAGCGCGATTATTACTTATTTCTGGTGCGGTTAGGAAATCCATATTTTCCGTACACCCACCAAACAGCACAAGACCGACAATCACAAATACTAAAAGATTCCTCTTCACTCTTTTCCTCCGTTGAAAATTTAAAAGATCTTTGTTAAAAACCAAAGGAAGGATAGATAGTGATTTATCTGCTCTATCCTAAATGTATTTTTTGATCTCCTTCAATTTTCAATAGGGACATTATACATTTTTTGTTTTTTAAGTCAAGGTATTCTTCATATCATTCAAAATCGGTTTCCCCTACATAGCAGAGATTCCATATGAGATATATCATCCTTCTGCCTTTAAAATATAGATTCGGTACCTTCGTCACTTTTCGAGTTGATCAAGGCCTTTCTCCGCTTAATATGAATGAATATGTCGATAGCCATGACAATTACAGAAACTAAAAATAGAATTGTGAGAAAGTTAATCAATCCGGGAGATTTTACAATTATTATCGGCTTAAAGGTAACATTTAAATTATGTAAGAAATGGATGAAGATCGGGATGAAAATATTTCCAGTAGCAATAAATACATAGCCAGCTATAATTCCGTAGAAGAAAGTACTTGGGACATTTCGATTTAAATGCAAAAGCGAAAATATCAACGCTGACAATATTACGGAAGGAAATATATTATTGTTCGTTTTCTTCATAAAATACTGAATAAGCAGTAACCTATAGAATATTTCTTCTGAAATAGGGGATCTTAAGTTTGAGAAATATATTCTCTTGAAATCCAATAATTCTGCGGGAAGAGATCTTCCTTTAGCTATACTCATCAAAATCACCCAGAGCAAAATATATGCGGCGACCCACAGTAATAATACGAATATATCATTTTTACTAAATCGCAATTTCATATTGAGAAGTTTCTTTGTGTAGCAATACTTCAACAAAATAATAAATAGCATGGTGTCGAATAAAACGAGCGAAATGCGTGAGGTAAGATTTTCGTAAGTAAATATCATCGAATAGACATCAGGAAAAACAATCCAGAATATTGCAAAAAAGATAAAGAGCCGTACAATTCTTAAGTTATTCCCTATGGAAATATTTACATTTTTTATAATCTTACCTCACAAAATACTATTTCATCTAGGGTCCGGGAATAATATCGTCACAGGGACAGCTCCCTTGACAATCCCAACTTGCTCCCATGTATTCCTGCGTGTCCTCATCACTAATATAACAATCATATATTAGAGTGTCAAGTGACAGGTTGATATTTTGACTCTTTCAAAATCGAATTTCCCAACATACCTGACAAACAGCATCGAAATAAAGTTAACTATTTTTTAGTTCCGCATAATTATTGGAAATATTTTGCCGATATTATCACCTAAATTAAAGACAGTTTTGATGCTTTTTCTATAAAGGTTAAACATTTTAACCAGTAGCGAGAAAATGCAGTTTTGAAAAAAGTTAAGTATTTTTCAGGGGTCTTCATCCCCTTGCACGGGTGCAAAGGGATTTGATTCAAAAGTTCAAGGTTGAGAAAGAGATCCACTGCGCAGCGTCATTGTCCATTTTCAATTGTGGTTCTTCTCCGTTTGAGTTGATACAATTTGCTGTAATTCGGCGTTATCAGAGAAGGAAAGCACAATTATATTAGGGCTTGATAAGGACTTTTCGAAAATATCATCATACCAGCTCTTTTTGTCATTCTGAAGGAGTTTAAGACGACTGAAGAATCCAGATAAGGGATGGATCCTTCGGCAATGCCTCATGATGACAGTTCCAGAATATATCCAATGCACAATTGTTAAAATTTCCTAGAGTTCAAAGATTTACCAACTTTTTGGGAGAAGAACCTCAATTGTTAATTGTTTGTATCACTTCGCGCCTCGTATTCAGTCTGTGCGGCAGATTGAGGTCCAATCACTTAAATATCTGCCGGGATCACTTTGCCGGCTTCTTGAGTAAAGCAAATATTTTTGTTCCTATTCGAGAAGATTGATAGGCGGTCATAATAGCAGTAAATTTAGCTAATTGCACATTGTTATTTGAAATTATTTGGTCGACCTTTGAAAAGAATGGAGTGAACATGAGAAACAGAAGAAATAGAGCAAACAGAATGAATATTCCAAAAATCACATCTAAATACGCAATAATCCCCCTTGATGATAATACGATGGTTAATAGGATAACAAGTGCAATTATAAGAAATGTAGCTATCGGCTCTTTCGCATAGACTAAAATCCCGATCATGCCTAAATTGGTTATAATGGAAGCTAGCTCCAAGGCATAAAGGATCCACTTTGGCGTCTTTTTCTTCCACATTGGATGACTTAACAAGTTTTCCATATTCTTATTTCTTACAATTACATTTAGAATATTTACTTACACAAGCATCGAGTGCCGCATCCTGAGCAGTTGTATCGTCAATCTGTTTTGCAGCAGTTAAGCATTTCAAGCATTTTGCTTCGCAAACTATATTACTGAGAATAGCAAGCCCAGTAGCAACAAGAACAATAACTACTCCAGCTACTATCACAACAATAACGCAACCACCGAGATCTGGAGATAGAATATACAGGTCCTGCAAATCCTCCCAAGTCGAAATGCTAAACTCCGCATCGATTTGTAAAGGAACATACAGGGCTTCTTTCGTAAGCAAAAACAGCAAACCAATGATGCTTTTATCAAGTGCAACGACTGTATCAGGGATATTATCCAATAATGAGAATTTCTCTACTTTCTTCACTATTCCCTCAAGATTCTTCCCAGAAGAATTAGCATAGGATATGATGATTTGCTTGACTTGATTAACAAAAGTTTTCCCTTCATTACAGTCTAAAAAATCAATTTCATTTGAGCTAAAGGCTGCAATAATCAAGTTAAGAAAGTACATTGGAGTAGGAAGCCTCTTCGTTACCATTTCTATATTTATGTCACCACTATACTTCAATAGCTTAGGAATAGGGACATTTGGCGCTGCCGCTACAGAAACTAAGGATTTTTTTTGAGGAATTGGTTCAAAGGATGAGTTTACAGCATTCTCCGTACATCCACCAAACAGCACAAGACCGACAATCACAAATACTAAAAGATTCCTCTTCACTCTTTTCCTCCTCTGAAAATATATAATCTCTATATTAATCGTAGCAGCTCAACTCACATGTTCCATTGGTTTGATTGTATCATAATTGTTTTTTAAGTCAAGCGCAGCAACTCCTCAAGAAGTGCGAAGCGTCATTGTCAATACGATTTCCATAAAATACAATCAAATGATCTCAAATATATCTTACTCTCTTGCTGTTTGTATTGCTATATACAGCACATTTTAAAGCACTGATCCTAACCATAGATATTACTAAACCACAGAAAGTCATGCTGGAAGGGCTCCACATCAAAACAATTAATACGCTATCTATAATTATTTTGACAAACGTATTTTTCTTGACATCTTAATCCAAAATGCTATAATCTCTTCGAAGGTGGGGGACGCACAGGAAATACAAACACAAGCTTATTCCTCGCACGGATCACGCTTAATCCCTTTCTGTTACGCATGCGTATCGCGGCCTCCCCTTCACTCATTTCCCGTATGGATATGCTGGGATTTTATTAGTCAAAATAGCAGCAGTGGATTATTTATTTTCTCCAACTATCTTTTTGAATTCTCTCGTATTTCTGATATTAATAAAATCACCTTCATGCTGAGCTCTTATCTTACAAAACTCATCAATATTTACAGCCCTTTCTAAATACTTGATCGCCTCGGATGTTTTTTTCTGAATTGAGTATAAACAGGCTAAATCATAATTGAGCAGCCCTTGATCCTCACATTCGTTTATTGCCTGCTTATAGATCTTCTCTGCCTCTTCATAACTCTTTAATTCGATTAACAGAACTCCTAATCTTTTATATGCAAAATACTTATTCGGATTAATCTTAATTGCCTTCCTGTAGGCTTCTTCCGCTTCTTTGTAACGCTTTGATTCGGCTAATAGATCTCCTAATTCTTTGTATATGAAATATTCATTCGGGTTAATTTCTATTAATTCCCGGATCTTCTTTTCGCTATAATATTTTCTTATATCGTCTAACATCTCGGTAAAATCATTATTGTCGGGTATTGCCTTTTTTCTGTTCTCAATTAAATTGCACGCCTTACTGAACTCCTCTGTAGATTTCTCATAAAGCTTCATAGATTCCTTGCATAGTATTTCATAATCAACTTTTTCCTGGAGTAAGCTTTTATCCAAACGATAGTTTGCTTGGCAATAATAAATGTCTCCCCTAAAATAATGTAATGCTATTTTTGCATTTTCAAATTCCTCATCGATTGAAGCTTTACGGTTAAATATCTTATTAAAATGTACTTCGGAATTACTGTAATCCTCGTCTAAAAGGCATACTATGCCAAGCGTGGAATGTGTCAGAAATACAAGTGTATTGGAGATGCTTTCTGTTAGATATGTGATCTTGAATTTTTTGCTTATCTCTTCTAATGTTTGACCTTTATTCTTTTCAAATTCAATATTTCTCACCATTTTGACTTCAGGGCTTTTGACGATCGTAAGTGAAGTTTTGACAGCAACATCATCGTTCCATCCCCAGATCACCATAATAGTTTTTGCATTTCTTCGAGTGCAGATACTCCCCTCTTTCAATGCTTTCTCGTGACTGGGGATGATCTGTGAAGAAGTTACTACTTTAATAGATGATAAATCATTCTCATTTATCTCTTTTAAAAACGCTTCACGGATTCTTTTTGAGATATTGATCTTGCTGTTGCCTTCATTAATAAATTGCGAAATAACTATGATCGTCTTATCCTGATTTCGGTATATGTCAAAAGGTTTGATCACAATGAAAAGAAATATCGCAGCCAACACGACAGAACATAGATATATTGTTTTAGCTTTTACATTCTTTACTTTTTTGATGATCAGATAAATGGCAACCGCTACAAGAAGGATCAAAAGAATATTGATAACGATAGGACAGGCGATATATTTTCCAGTCCTCTGAAAAAGAATTGTGATCCCTTTAATAATCGGGTTAGAGATTACCGCTGTTACCACTCCTATGACAATTACTGCTACTATGTATTTTTTAACCCAATTAATTATTGAGGTCATGTGTTTTTGATCCGCATCTGCTTAATCTGTCTTTTCTCCAAGGCTTTTCTTCTCATTCCACTTCAATGACTCATTTATCACGGTATTCCAGCCGTACCCGAATGCAAATGCCGTTGCAAATACTTTGAGCGCCATCCAGAGATCAGTAATTTCCGCTTCTGATTCTTTGTATTGAGGGATGATCAATAGTACCGATACACCGGACAGGATAATTGAACCCAGTGCAAATTTAATGAATTTCTTATCGAATTTTTCTATCTTTCCCTGCTTGAGCTTGCGCATATACGGAACCCAAGTACGCATGAATACACCGAGAAATAAACCTAATAATTGTACCGCTATTTTCATGACACCCTCACTGTGAAAGAGTATCACAATTTGTAATATAATTCAAGAGTTCACATGGTGCGAAATGGTTCATACCATTAGGTCATTTCTCCTGTGTCTCTAGGTTATACCGAATGGTATATTTTAGGGACGGTCTTTGATTTTGTATACTATCGATATGCGAAAAAGCAAATCAAGTTGAATGATGTATTTTCTGCAATGTAGGCGATATAGTTTATCAAGACTGAATATTTATTGAAATACCGCTCTTAAAAACAAGTGAACAAATTCAAACACCGTCCCTAATTTTCTAATACTCATAGAGATGGAAGCGGCCGCGCTTGCCGGCAAGCCGGATCATTCCCGCACGGCGGAAAGTAAGTGTCAGCGCGGATACCAGATGGCGGCGGATACCGTAGATTTTTACTAGATCTCCGTTAGTGAACTGCTTTGGCAGTGATGGCGAGAAGAGCTTGAAATAATCACCCGGGCAGACAAATCTTCGTTTACCGAGAACCTCCAAAAGAGTTCTTCCGGTGATTCGGTAACCCTTCCTCGAACGGTTTCTATCCCTGTGCTCCGTAACAGAGCACTCAAGAACCTCAAAGGAGAAGCCCGGCGTAGACAGCAGATTACCTATGGATGAAAGCTCATTGAAAATATGGAAGATCGACCTTCTCCGTGGAGAAAGGCGCGCCTTCTTATCGGAATATTTGATATATGTCTTTAACACAAGCGGATATACTACCGTGAGTTTTGCCTTTTGGCAGAGGGTCTCGAACTTCTTTCTGCATGTATGGAAGCTGCCGGTCTGAACCTCAATAAAAAGATCATCTCTGACAATGTCAATAATATAGGGTGTATAGCTGGCTTCCATTCTGTCACCGGGCATTGAGATCCAAGCCTTCAGCTGACGATGAAGGTCACCCTCCATATAAGTACCGAAGTCATTCTCATTCTGGCCGGGAAGGCGATTACTGCTAATACAATTCTCTTTCAAGACTATGCTTCGCTTCGCAGAGCACAAGTGACAAGTGCACAAGAGCACAAGTGCAGAAGAAAGTGTGAGGTGTGAAGTGTAAAGTAGGGAAAAAGACGAGATGAAATAAAACTGGATCCCACGGTCGCAAACTCCCTCTGGATGACACTCTCCAATTGTTCATTATTCATTTCCCAATTGTTCACTTCTCTATAAGCCTCTATTTTCCTCTTTCCAGATACTTGTGAAAAGCTCCTCGTCTTCCTTTGTGAATTCAAGGCCTCTTCTGGGCATTACAGCTTTCGCGGTTTCCATGGCCTTTTCCAATTTATATGTAGTA
The DNA here is from genome assembly GCA_023133295.1 of bacterium. Classification (GTDB taxonomy): domain Bacteria; phylum AUK180; class AUK180; order AUK180; family AUK180; genus JAGLWT01. The sequence goes on from JAGLWT010000088.1 coordinate 36,212, forward strand.
CCCCTATCCGCTCGGCCCCAATAGTATGAAGCATATTCTTTTTTGAAGAAGCCGCCGCCAAAGAGGTTTGCCGAAAAACCGATTACCGTACCACTGTTTATTAATGTTCCGATCCCTGTCTTGGAGTGATCCCCGCAGAAGGTGCCTATCTTATTCGAGCCCGTATTGACCAATTTCCCATTTAACTGTATGGCGATTCCGCCATAGGTATTCTTGAGGTCGGATGTGGTGGTTAATGCGCCGAGATTCACGAACGAGCCAAAGATCGAATGGCCTACAAAGCCCTCATGGTACTTATTGGAAAAGGGGTAGAATATTGAATCTTCAACTTCACCGCCGATGCGGACCTTGTCAAAGAATGAACAGTTCTCCCTGACCTTCGCGGATAATATCTGCACATCGCGTCCGATATATGCCGGACCTTCAATTCTTGAAAAAGCATTGATCACTGCGCCTTTGTCAATAATTACCGGGCCATCCGATGTATCAAAATGAACATATTCCTCTATTCTTGCCGCGCCCAGATCAGTCACCTTGTTTTCTTCGAATCCCAGAAATAAGGCATCTTCTTTGATGAAGGCACCGTTATCCGTCATCATTTGGAATGCATATTCAAACACCAGCGAGTCTTCAGTATCCACGCGTTCCCGCTCTTCACCGAAAGATGCCACCATCCTTCCGGAAACATCATAAAGCGCCTGTCCCTTCTGAAGGGCAAAGATCTTCTCCAGAGCGGCAAATCCCCGGAACGCTCCGTTTATTTCGATATCCATTGTTTCAGGGTTGTGATCCTTCGTCATACAAAAACCGGCAACGCGCATTCTATTGGTCATCGTTCCATAGAACATATCAACCGATTCCCTTGAAAGAGAAAAGGGATACATATTATCCTTGCCATCATTAAAATAATTTATCATCTGCCATTACCTCTTTTAATATTTGATTGTACTTCAATTCCTTTCCCAGCTCAGTGATCTCCATATGCCCCGGAAGAACGACCGTTTCTCCGGGAAAGAGTTCCGCGACTTTTCTCAAGCTTGCGCTCATTTGCGCCATATCTCCTCCGAAAAAATCAGTTCGCCCGATCGAATCCTTAAATATGAGATCCCCGCAAAAAAGATGGCCCTCATAATAGAAAGCGAGCCCGCCAGGAGTATGCCCGGGCAACAAATAGGCCTCCATCGCAACTCCGTCTATGGTGAGTGTTTCCTTCTGAGAGGAGACAATAATATCCGGCTCCAGCGTAAAGCCTTCCATACCGAGGAATTCGGAAAGCGAACCACCCATATTGTGAAACTCCAACTCATCCTCTGACATTAGAAGCTGACAGTCGAATTTCTCTCTTAATGCTTGCACACCGCATGCATGGTCGTCATGACAATGGGTGAGCAGGATGGCTGAAATATTCTTTCCATTTAACTTAGACAGGATATCTCTGTCTCCCGGATCAATGATGATATAGCCGGTGCTTCCTTTGATCAAATAGCAATTGGTACCAAGGTCGCCTACAATAAGTTTCTCATAGATTTTCTTTTGCAAGCAGATAACCTCCGTATAATGCGGAATTTTCAGAAAGATCTATTCGGCGTAAACGCAGCCCCTTAACCATCTCGGGAAAGCCGTTTGTCCGAAGATATTCTCTCGCGGTCGGTAAAATATATTTCAAAGCAAGATACATCCCGCCGCCGATGAAGATCGCTTCCGGATTAAAGATATTTGTTATGGTCGTCAAGCCCATGCCCAAATAATGCCCCGTTTGCTCAAAAAATTCAATCGCGTGCGGATTACCGGCCACGGCTTCTTTATAGACCTCTTTCGGGGTGAACTCCTTGAGTTTGCTTAGGAATTCCTTCTTCTTAACAGGATCGGCCTGCAGGAGCTCCAAGCGCTTTTTTATTCCGCTTGCCGATACATATGCCTCAAGGCAGCCGGCGGAACCGCATCCGCAATCAATACCCTCGTTCATGATCTCGATATGGCCGAATTCGCCGGCGAAGCCGTCTCGTCCGTGAAGAAGTTTGCCGTCTTCAATATATGCTCCGCCCAGTCCGGTGCCGAGTGTGAGTACTATCACATAGCTGTAATGGGACCGCAATTTCCTGTAGTATTCGCCAAAAGCGACAAGGTTAACATCATTATCAAAATACGAAGGCAAGCCGTATGCCTTTGAAAAGAACTCTTTAAAATTGACATTCTTCCAACCGGGGAAATTCGCCGAGTGATGCATGATCCCCTTTTTGATATCAAGAGGCCCGGGAGATCCCATACCTATGGCAGCCAGGTCATCCTTTGTGATAAGGGCTTTTTTGAGCATATTGTCTATTTTGCTCTTCAGTTTATTAAAGAACCGATCAACTCCCAATTGTGCTTCGGTGGCAAATCTGCCCTTTTTAACAATGCTTCCGGTATTGTCCATGATCGCAAGCTTAGTTCCATTTCCCCCAAGATCGATCGAAAGTATAAATTTTTCTCTCATATTCCCCTATCCACTATTCTGTAATTCAATGCCTCGCTTAAATGCTGCGGAAGAATATCATCAGCACCTTCAAGGTCGGCTATCGTTCTGGAGATCTTCAGTATCTTTTTATAACTCCTCGCGGAGAATCTGTATAATTTCATCGCGTCAACAAGAAGTTTTTCTGACTCTTTTCCAAGACGGCAGTATTCCTCTAAGGTCTTATCATCCATATTGCCGTTTTCCGAAAACTTTTCATTCTTGTATCTTCCGCGCTGAATATCCCTGACATCCTCTATTCTTTTTCTAATGATCTCAGAGCTTTCACCCTGCGGGCGTTCCTTCAATTCCTCAACTGCCACCGGCATCACTTCGATATGCATGTCTATACGGTCCATTATGGGGCCCGAGATCTTTTTTCTATATCGATGGATCTCATTCATAGAGCAGGTACACTCATGATACGGGTCATTGTAATATCCGCATGGGCAGGGATTCATAGCAGCGACAAGAATAAAGTCAGCCGGGAAATTGACGGTCGAACGGGCACGCGATATTGTAATATCTCCATTCTCCAGAGGTTCACGGAGCGCTTCCACAGAGGCCTTTGAAAACTCAGGAAACTCATCTAAAAAGAGAACGCCTTTATGGGCAAGTGAGATCTCTCCCGGCCTGGGAAAGGTACCTCCGCCGATAAGCCCGATCTTTGAAATTGAGCTGTGCGGGTCTCTGAAAGGCCTGACGGATACAAGATCACCGGCGGTGAGTCCAGCAACAGAGTGTATTCTGGAGACTTCGATGGCCTCATCCAACTCCATTCGCGGCATGATCGAAAGAACCCTCTTGGCCAACATTGATTTCCCCGCTCCGGGAGGGCCGATCATCAATATATTATGTCCACCGCCAATGGCGATCTCCAGGGCTCTCTTTACCAGATACTGCCCTTTGACATCTGAGAAATCCAAGGCGTAATCATTAAGTTGATCCCGATATTGCTCGAAATTGACCTTATGCCTTACACCAGTACCGCTTCTGATATGCTCTATGACATCATAGAGATTATCAAAGCCGTAAACATTTACTTCCTCTATGATCGCGCATTCCGTCGCATTTTTTTTAGGTACGATCACATTTCTAATATCCTTGGACTTGGCGAGCATAGCAATGGAAATACCGCCCGAAATGGGGCGCAGTTCGCCATTCAATGAAAGCTCTCCCGCAAAAAGCGTATCTGCTGAAGGTTCCGGGATCAGGCCGTCTTCCGCTAAAATACCGAGCGCAATGGGAAGGTCATACGATGAGCCTTCTTTTTTTATATCCGCTGGAGCAAGATTTACCGTCAGGCGCTTCAGCGGAAATTCAAATCCGCTGGAAGAGATCGCGGTACGGACCCTTTCTCTGCTCTCCTTAACTGCATTATCAGGCAGACCCACAATTGTAAATGCGGTCAGACCTCCGGAAATATCGATCTCCACCTCAACCCTTCTCGAATCAAGCCCCTCTATTGAAGCTGATAATAATTTAGTTACCATTGAAAATACCCCCTCCTGAAATCAATTTCTTCTCCTGTTATTGAAACGATGCCGAAAGTCACATTAAAATTTCTGTATCCTTTCCTCTTTGCCAGAAAACCCTTTGCCGCGGTCATGACATTGTTCTTCTTTCTACTGTCAACGAACTCAAATCCCCTGCCATAGGCGGGACTATATCTGAACTTCACTTCTATAAAGCAAAGCTCTTCCGCTTTTACTGCGATCAGGTCAACTTCCTTGTGTCCAAAGATGTAATTCTCCTCTATAACGGTCCAGCCGCGCTGCTGAAGATAGGTCCGAGCGATCTTCTCGTATTTTTTACCCTCTGCGCGCTTGTTCATGAAAATAAATTATCCTCTCCCATCGATCTCATCGGTTCAAAGCTCCGGCGGTGAACGGCGGATGGCCCAAATTCATTAATGGCCGCAAGATGTTCTTTTGTCCCATATCCCTTATGCTTCGCAAATCCATATTGTGGATACTTCTCCCCCAATATGATCATGAGCCGGTCACGCACCACCTTCGCAATAATGGAAGCCGCGCCGATGGAGTAGATCCGCAGATCCCCCTTAATGAAGGAGTGCTGCTCAATATCGGCAATGGGAAGCTTCAGGGCATCAAGTAAAAGTACCTGAGGCGAAGGTGAAAGCATTGCAACAAGCCTTACGGCGGCATTCTTTGTCGCATTGAGAATATTCACCTTATCAATTTCATCCGGCCAAGAGATCCCGACGCAGTATGAAATACAATGCATCTGGATCTGATAGAACAGAGATTCCCGCCTCTTTGAAGTAAGCTTCTTTGAGTCAGTTATCCCCTCGATCCTCTCAGAGATCATTACTCCGCCAACGACAACTGGACCGGCAAGGGCACCCCTGCCGGCCTCGTCTATGCCGCAGATCCTGGTAAAGCCTTTTTCCCGTAAAAGGTTTTCAGCATCGAAAGGCGAACCTTCCTCAAGGCCGCCGTCCAAGAAAATCATTTTCTTCTACTTGGTTCTTTAATTCTTGCTGATTTGCCTTTTCTGTCTCTAAGGTAATAGATCTTGGCTCTACGGACCTTTCCTCTTTTCACCACATCGATCTTCTCGATGGAAGGTGTAAATAATGGGAAAGTTCTCTCAACGCCCACATCCATGGAAACCCTGCGGACGGTAAAGGACGCTTCAACGCCTTTTCCTTTCTTTCTGATCACAACTCCCTGGAAACCCTGGAGTCTGCTTTTACTTCCTTCGACGACCCTTACCCACACTTTCACCGTATCACCTACGGAAAATTCGGATATGTTCCTGTCTTTGGAAAGCTCTTCCTCATAATGTTTTTTTATGTCGTTCATGAGGTCGTTCATAATTAATCCTCCTTATACATCAATCTGTCTAAAATTATTGAAGCAGCCGAACGCACGGAAAGATGATTAAAATCCGAGTATCCGTTCACTGCTTCCAAGATGAGATCTGACTCAAGCATGATCTCATCGGGTATTCCCCATCCGGTTCCAAAAAGGATGAGAAACACGTCATCTTGAGAGAATAGTTTTTCTCTCAGATCAGCATAGCTTATGGTATTTGGAAATACCTTAGCAGAAGTAGTTACAAGTATTGGCCTTTTCTTTTCCGCTCTTTCAATAAATCTCATCGCGGCTACAAGGTCGTTCACCGGTTTGATGAGCTTCAATGCGATCTTTCTGTTATGATTAAAAGAGCTTCCGAACCCTTTTTCCCAGTATTCGACTATTCTATTGATCAGCCTCTTCTGCGAGGGTACGGGATTTATCAGAAAATACCGTTTAACGCCATAGGTGGCGGAAGCACGCGCGATATCGTGAACACTTAACGGAGTGATGGAAGTAACAACAAGGTCCTTCGTCTTATTAAGGCTGGGATAATTCATAAGGGCTGTATAGACCGAGGCCTTTATTTTTTTCATATCCTCTCGCTATTCTCCTCTCTCCATTTGTCGATCTTCGCATGGTTTCCCGAGAGCAATACGGAAGGGACACTGATCCCACCGAACTCCCTTGGACGGGTAAATTGAGGGAAATCCCTCTGTGGGCCCTTGGAGTAGGTTTCATTTGCCGTAACTTCCGGATCAAGGATCTCGGGTATAAATCTGGCAGCACTTTCTATCAAAGCCATCGCGGGGATCTCTCCTCCGAAAAGAACATACTTACCGATAGAGACCTCTGCGTCAACACAGTCCAGAAAGCGTTGGTCAACGCCCTCATATCTTCCGCAGAAAATGAGTAGATGATCATGCCTACTGAATCGGGCTGCACGGGTCTTTGTGAGCAACTTTCCACCGGCACTCATAAGAATGGTAAATGTATTGTCTTGTTTCAATGTCTCCCATGCCCTGTAAAGCGGCTCGATCATCAAGATCATTCCGCGTCCGCCGCCAAAGGGATAATCATCCACTTGACGATGCTTATCGCGGGTAAAGGTCCGAAGATCGTGGGCTTGAACTTCTATTTTTCCTTCCTTGATGCTCTTGCCGAGAAGGCCGCTTTCAAAGAAGGGTTCAAAGAGTTCAGGAAAGATCGTTACAACATCAATCCGCATAATAGTCCTTTATCCTGGCGGAATCCCAGATCACCACACTCTTCTCAAGATCAACCTCAACAATGAGTTCCTGAAGGAATGGAATTTCCGTGATCCTGCCCTTAGCATCTTTGACTGCGATCAGGTCATACATTGGCGTTTCAATAAAGCCGTTTACCACTCCGAAAATATTTCCTTCCTCATCGCTGCAGGAAAGTCCTTCAAGATCGGAATAATAGATCTCGCTGTTCTCCCGGGGAAGGTCTTTCGAGGGCATATAAAGCTCTCTGCCGACAAGTTTCTCCGCTTCATCTATAGAAGCACATCCTTCGATGGTAATGACCAGAGCGGCTTTATGACTTCTTGCATCAAGAACCTTAATGGTTTTCATTTCTTCACCGGCCTTCATATACACCGTCTTTGAAGATATGATCTCAGGATCAATACTCCATTGAGAATAGAGTTTCATCTGACCCTTGATGCCGAATGTCGTTGATAATTTGCCCAAAAGTAAGAAATCGTCAGTTTTCTTTGTTGTCATTAAATCTTACAATGGCTCCTTTGCCGTGTTTTCTTGCGATCGATGTGACTATTGTCCTGATAGCGCTGGCATTCCTGCCTGATTTACCGATGACCTTTCCCACATCCTTTGGATCTACATTGATCTCAAAGACAAACTCCGACGGACTCTGCACCTGCACGATGCTGACAGCGTCCTTATTATCCACAAGACACTTAATAATGCTTAAAAGTACTTCTTTGATTTCCATAATCTCATCACCTGATATAGCCGGTGTGCCAGAATACTACTTCTTATCCTCTTCAGATGCCGCAGCATCTTCGGTCTTGGCTTCTTCAGCTACGGGCGCATCCTTTGCCTCAGGTTTTTCTTCTTTTGCTTCTTCAGCAGGAGCCTCTTCCTTTACTTCAGATGCCGCAGCATCTTCGGTCTTGGCTTCTTCAGCTACGGGCGCATCCTTTGCCTCAGGTTTTTCTTCCTTTGCTTCTTCAGCGGGAGCCTCTTCCTTTACTTCAGATGCCGCAGCATCTTCGGTCTTGGCTTCTTCGGCTACGGGCGCATCCTTTACCTCAGGTTTTTCTTCCTTGGCTTCTTCAGCAGGGACCTCTTTCTTTGCTTCAGCAGCAGGGACCTCTTTCTTTACTTCAGGAGCGGGAGCCTCCTCTTTTGCTTCAACCTTCGGGGGTTCGGCAACGGCTGCAGGCGCCTGCGATTGCGCTTCAGCTTCTTCAGCAACGGCCTGAGCTTTGTTTTTGTTCTTTTTCAGGCGGTCCTTTTTGGGTTTTTCCACAAGTATAAGTTCTCTCGCGGGAAGGGCTTCGATTGAAGGATCTTTCTTGAAATCCTCATACCATGTGAAAAAGCCGGCTTTTGAAAGAAGGTTCTTAGCAACTAATGTGGGCTTCGCACCTTTACGCATCCATTCAGCAATAACCTTCGAGTCTGTCTTGAGAAGGAGTTTACTCTTGATGGGATTATAATGGCCCAATCTCTCCAGAACTTCTCCGTCACGAGGCTTTCTTGAATCTGCAACTACCAAGCGGTAGTAGGGTTGTTTTTTCTTGCCAACCCTTTTCAATCTTATTTTTAACGACATAGTACCTCCTAATATCTCTAAAAAGGTAGATTAATATTTTTCATCATCTTCTTCATATTTCCCTTCTTCATCATCTTTTTTGTCTTGTCAAAATTCTTTATGAAGCGGTTCACATCAATTATTGAATTGCCGCTTCCCGCGGCGATCCTCTTTCTTCTATTATGATTTATCATTGAGGGAGTGGATCTTTCTTCCGGTGTCATGGAAAGTATCATCGCCTCAATATGCTTAAGATCCTTCTCGGACGGGATTTGCGATTTCATCTGTTTTGACATCTGGGAGAAGCCCGGCATCATCTCAAGTATAGATTCCAATGAGCCCATTTTGTTTATCTGTTTCATTTGTTCGAGATAGTCATTGAAATCAAAACGGGCGCTGAGTATCTTCTCCATCTGCTTTTGTGCCTGTTCTTCATCAATGGCATCCTTGGCTTTCTCAACAAGTGAGAGAACATCACCCATTCCCAGAATACGCTGGGCCATTCGATCGGGATGGAACACTTCCATATCCGCTATATGTTCGCCTGTACCCGCGAAAAGCAGAGGAGCATCAGATATTGCCCGGACAGAAAGTGCAGCACCGCCGCGCGTATCGGAATCAAGTTTTGTAAGAATGCTTCCCGTAATATTCAGAAGTTCGTTGAACTCCCTGGCAACATTAGCCGCGTCCTGACCCGCCATGGAGTCAACCACCAGGATGATCTCATTGGATTCGGCGGTTTTCTTGATAGCAAGCGCCTCCTTCATCATGGCATCATCGATATGCAGTCGTCCCGCGGTATCTATTATAAGAATGTCGTATCCGTTCTTTTTTGCGTGATCGTATGCCTTCTTTGCTATCTTGACCGGTTTACTGCCGGAATGATCAAAATTCTCAAGGCCGTTGTTATTACACAGTATCTTCAGCTGCTCAATAGCGGCAGGCCGATAAACATCAACGGAAACCGTAAGTACCTTGAATCCGGCGCTCTGAAAATGATGCGCAAGTTTCGCCGTATGCGTGGTCTTTCCTGAGCCCTGAAGCCCAACGATCTCAAAGACGGTGAGCTTTCCCTTGACAGGCGCTAATTCTACTGCCGTCTCACCCATGACCTTGACAAATTCCTGATACACTATATCGATGATCTGCTGATATGGCGTGAGGGAGGCAAGTATCTTCTCTCCGGTGGCCAGTTCTTTGACATTCTTGATAAATGAGGAGGCAACCTTATAGTGAACATCCGCTTCCAAAAGCGCTACACGCACTTCACGGAGAACTTCTTCCACATAGGATGCGGTAAGACGCTTGCCCTGCAGTTTTGCAAAAGTATTGCGCAGACGCTCTTTCAGATTATCCAGCATCGGATACCTCATCTGCTTCGGCAAGCTCGTATTGAGAAATGATCTTTCTCATTTTTATTACCTGCAATTTATCCTCGAATTTCTCCATCTTCCTTATGCCGCGCATGATCACATCATATACGCATTGCCTTGTCTTCCCCTCGACTTCGCCGATCTCTTCCAGGGTATAATTATCCTCATAATAACGGATGAGATAATTACGCTGTTTACTGGACAGAAGATCGCCATAAACATCAATAAGGGGTCCGACTACGAAATGGTCTTTCTTAAGCATAGGCACTATTATACCCTATTAGAATTTATTGTCAAGTTTTTTCTTTGACAAACACTTTTGCATAAACCCCAGCCACATGGTATAATGAAGCATGAAAAAGTTTGCATTAATGATCCTGTTAGTTGTTACTGTTTTCGGCACTGCTGATAACGATCCCCTGACCATCAACACCGATGAGATCCGCAGGATCGCTCATTCTCAGGCAAAAGAAGACAGCTCTCCTATGATCTGGTATTCCGCAGGATGTGCTCTTTCTTTCTGGGGTATTTTCGGCGCCATGATAATCGAGCCCACACCGCCTGTGGCGGAACTGATAGGGAAAAGTCCGGATTATATCGCGATTTTCAGAGATTATTATCTGAGAGAGGCAAAACGGCTGCAGACACGGGCCGCCGTTTGGGGCTGCGCTTCATCGGGACTGGCTTCCGCCGCTTCCATCGTACTGTTTTTCTGGTATTGGGAGACATACGGATATCCAAATTATTACTATTATTATTGATCAGACAAAATCTCTTTGCTCTGCCGATTTCGTCTTGTCTATATCATTATCTTAAAACTGCAACCTTTCCCTTTTTCACCGGCTTTCCACCGCTGTCAACAATGACAAAGAGGTATATTCCAGATGTGATCTCTTTCTCTGAATCGTTCCTTAGATTCCACTCTTCTGTTGCCTGGTCGATCTCAATGGTCTTCAGAAGTTCGCCCGAAAGGCTGTAGATCTTGACCTTGCCGTTTTCAGGAAGCTCCGAGAAGGTGATCCTATCCCTTGCGGGATTGGGGTATGTTTTAAGAAGGTCTTCAGAATATACAGGGATCTTAATCGTCTTTTGTTCCGTATAAATATAGCCATCATCCGTTTTGGCTCTCACCTGATATATGTAGCTTCTGCCATATTCTATATTCTCATCCTTGAAACTGGTGTTGTAAAGCTGTGAAGATATAACAGTAAAGGAGTCATTTTCCAGTTTTCCTGCCTCATAATACTCTGCACAGGGAACGCTATTCCACGAAACATTCACCGATCCGTTCTCATATGAAAGGGAGGTGATCTCGAATTTAGTGGTCTTCTGAAGGTACAGGACAAAGATCTTGCTCGAACCGGCTTCCTTGTCTATTATTGCTTCGATCGCCCCATTCTCCACTGAAATTCCGGTAGAAAAGTGAAACAGGAGAAAATTGTCACTTTTTTCATATCGGAGATCACTGATATAATCAGGTACATGAGTAAATCGAATATCAATATCCGAATCAAGATTCTCAAGGTAAACGGCGAATTCAAAATCGGACCTTTCATATACGGCCATATTGAAGTTGGCCGAGAATGTCATCACACCAAAGACAATTAGAAAAAGTATCGTTATCCTTTTCATTGACTACCCTTTTCCTTTGCGCCTTCGATCTCAACTTCGGCCTCTGCATGGAACCATTTGTCATCATTTAACTGCCCTGAAATATTTATCTTTTTTATATCTCCCGGCTCCTTGATACCAAGATACTCCATCCCGTTTTTCTTTTTGAATTTGAGCATCATGACTTTTCCCTTCATGTCTTTATGACTGCCTGTGATCTTAATATCCACCGGCTTCAGAGTACCGTTGAACAACACTGTATCCTGCTTGATATCCTTAACAGAGTAACCATCGATATTCCCAAGGAATACGGTGAATACACCTGCATCGCTTTGCTCCTTCTCCCATGCAGTATTCCATTTGTGAGGTTCGACGATAAGAGAACTGTTGACGAGTTCAGATTCCATGTTGAAAAAGATTCTGATTTTATTGCTCCCAATGTAACCTAATCTTTCTCTTTCCCAATCTTGGGATTCAATTACGTATTCAGCTTCGATTGTAATAATGCCAGAATGATCATATTCTTCCAAGCTGTAGTACTTCGTAATCTCAATTTCTTCATAAATGTAACTTTTAGGTGAGATATAGCACCCTTGACCTCCCGAAATGCCGGTAAAACCTTTAGGAGCTACATATTTAATTTCCTCAGAATGGTTGCCTGAAAATTTAAAGTATAGCGGGCCACCATAAATTGGTAGGACTGAAAAATAGGCGATTCCCCTTTCTCCGATATTATTAAAAATAAAGAGTAGTTTACAATCTTCATTTTCTTCATAAGTAGTCGTATCCGAAATTATTATTATTGAAATATCGGCGACCCCTCCAGTGTATGGCTCGTTAGCACAACCAATCAAAGTAGCGAACAATATTAGTATTAGTACAACTACAGTTCTTTTCATATTCTCTCCTATTTCTCTTTCAGAACAATCAATTTCTTTTCATCTTCAGAATACCGCAATTCATCAATAGTGGAATGACCACAAAGCCCATGCAACATAACGGATGGTTTTGATAGTGGGTCTAAGGAAATAATTGCAAATTCATCTATGATTTTACCAGATGGGTCTCTAATAAAATGGCCTAAGCCAAATAAATGCCCCAACTCATGTAAAAAAGTTTTATTAATAAACCATTCGGTACCGTGCTCAAATATAAGATCATCACTTTGGTGTTCGCTGTTGTCAAGTATATCCATAATATTCACCCAGCCAATTTCTCCGTCCCCATTTATATCAGTACCATCAAACTCGATCTTTTTTGTTTTACTGACAATTTGATCATTTTTATTGAGAAAGGAATAAAATGTAACAGAGTAATATTTTTTATTATTACTTCCAAAACTCTCGTGGACCCAATTCTTATAGACTAGATTCTTCTGTTGAAATTGGTTTTCAAGCTCCTCTTTTCCGCCCAAGAAATTATTCAGAGTTCCTAGATAAATAATGAATTCACCACCACCTGTCCCTACATTGTAAGGGTACATATATCCTTTTGTTGTGCCATCCTGGTCACCATAGGAATCGGTAAGTATTCCATCGTCATTAATGACTGTACGTACATCTTCCCTTTCCGGCCAAATAGTTTTCTTAGCGGATATCCGGTCATTGAGTTTAAAAAGTAAGCTCCCGGGTATCTCAATTACTTTAAGGGACAATTCTTTTTCACAATAGTTCTTTGAGGTCAGTGGAAACGGCATCGTTTCTTTATATAATATCTCCAATTCATTAGGTTCCAACCGATAATCAGTTCCATCTAACCAATACCCCATATATTCGGAAAGGTTCGTTAAGCCGTCTCCAATTGCCCCTATCTTATCGTTCTTCTCAATATCATCTTCTGGTTTGAATTGTTCGATGTCAGTATAGTTATAGAATTCCAGATACTCCCTTTCCCAGCTATCCGCCATATTGTCGTTATCAATATCTTCCGGCAGTTCCTTTCTTGTTTCAGCGGTTGGTTCAGAAGAATTTTCAGGATCCGTCTCATAAGGATATACTGCGGCGCTCACGCCCGCTACACCGAAATAACTGGTACTCTTCAGATTAAGAGGACAATCCACTTCTGTTTGACCTCCGTAAAGAGTCACTGATTTCATTTCTGTGGAATCATCGTACCAGACAAATTCAAGCGGCATTTCACCCGATTTAGTTCCTTCAAGAGAGAATTTCACCGTTTTGTCCTCGTCATAACCAGTGAATTCCGAACCGTCATCATATTCAAGTATATACTTTACCTTGAATGTATCGCCATTTGCGGGAAGATATTCTGTAGGATCAACTTCTGTATCATCAGATTTGCAAAATACTATTTTCCCCACCAGATTTCTGTTTCTAGCTATCTCATATGTATCTTCATCAATCGGATCGCTCACTGGGGCGGTGGTTCTATTTAATGTTCTGGACATGAGAAGAGGTTCATATTCTTCATATACGCCGGCATACACAGTGGCAAGTGCATTTTCCGGATTGGTACACACCACCTGGTATTCACTCTCAACCATATTCTCGCCCTTTTCAAGCAGGCTATAGTTATACCCTGAATGCACCCCTCCCAGAGTATCGGTAAAAGCGAAGCCTCTACCCTCTTCTGAAGCAGAAGCCCCAAAGAGGTTGAACCCAACCATGCGGTCCTCATCATACCCTCTGCTCGTTTCTATCAATTCTCCGTTATCATCTCTATAGAGCTTCAACTTCACTGTAAACAGGTCACCCTCTTCAGGCACATAATCTTCGCTCTCATGTAGTTCGCCCGCATTGTTATATACAAGTAACTTTGCTTTCAGAGGGAGTTTCTTTTCACCAATGATAGAATAGTATAGAGTACCTATGCTTTCGCCCGAATAGCCCTTGCCGAATAGTATCGTCCTTCCATCGGGGCATTTGGCTACATCGAAATTATAGACCGGGAAATCAGTCCTATCAAGAGAAAAACCCTCAGAATCCGCTCTGACTATCTTTGCTATACGATCATCATACACTGACATGTACAATTCTCCCGACACTCCCCGGGCAAAATTGACATTATCATATTCGCCATATGGATCTCCATCCATATTCCCCCTAAGGTGTGATATATTGTGCGTAGGCCCGGTCCAACTTTCATCTTCACTGTATCTTTCTTGTTCAGTGCGATAATCGTAATAGTATGAGCAATAATAAAGATTGCCGTCTTTGTCCATATCTAATCTACTTGTCTGGGGTATTGTAATATTTTAGGAATGGAAAGTCAAAAATTATCAGTATTTGCAAATATTATCTTAAAACTGCAACCTTTCCCCTTTTCACCGGCTTTCCACCGCTGTCAACAATGACATATAGGTAAATACCGGATGATACAAATATTCCAGAACTATTATCAAGCCTCCATTCTTCCGAAGGGTTGTCAATTTGTATTGCCTTTACAAGTTCGCCAGATAAACTGTATAGCATGATCTCACCTTCTTTGGGAAGCTCCGAGAAGGTGATCCTATCCCTTGCGGGATTGGGGTATGTTTTAATAAGGTCTTCAGAATATACAGGGATCTTAATCGTCTTTTGTTCCGTATAAATATAGCCGTCATCCGTTTTGGCTCTCACCTGATATATGTAGCTTCTGCCATATTCTATATTCTCATCCTTGAAACTGGTGTTGTAAAGCTGTGAAGATATAACAGTAAAGGAGTCATTCTCCAGTTTTCCTGCCTCATAATAATCTGCACATGGAACACTGTTCCACGAAATATTCACCGATCCGTTCTCATAGGAAAGCGAAGTGATCTCAAATTTAACCGTTTTCTGAAGGTACAGGATAAAGATCTTGCTTGAACCGTCTTCCTTGTCTATTATCCCCTCGATCGCCCCATTCTCTACTGAAATCCCCGTGGAAAAGTGAAACAGCAGCATATTATCGGTTCTTTCATACCGGAGATCGCTGATATAATCCGGTACATGAGTGAATCGAATATCAATATCCGAATCATAATTCTCAAGGTAAACAGAAAATTCAAAATCGGCTCTTTCATATACGGCCAGATTAAAGTTGGCCGAGAATGTCATTACACCAAAGACTAGCAGGAAAAGTATCATTATCCTTTTCATTTATTGCCCTTTTCCTTTGCGCCTTCGATCTCAACTTCGGCCTCTGCATGGAACCATTTATCATCGTTTAACTGCCCTGAAATATTTATCTTTTTTATATCTCCCGGCTCCTTGATACCAAGGTATTCCATCCCATCTTTCTTTTTGAATTTTAGCATCATGACCTTTCCCTTCATATCTTTGTGACTGCCTGTGATCTTAATATCCACCGGATTCAAAGTACCGTTGAATAACACTGTATCCTGCTTTATATCTTTGACAGAGTAACCATCGATATTCCCGAGGAATACGGTGAATACACCGGCATCACTCTGCTCCTTTTCCCATGCAGTATTCCATTTGTGAGGTTCGACGATGAGAGAGCTGCTGACGAGCTCGGATTCCATGTTGAGAAACAATCTGATTTCATTTGTAGGTTTTGTTCCTACTTTTTTACATTTAACAATTCCAGGGATTGTTTCTATTTCTTCTTCTAATGAAATTTCCCCATAAATATATAAAATATTTGGGCCGAATATTTCTTCAATATTATACCAAGGAATTACATTATAACTGTTCACATATTCTTTACCTGGCTCCAACTCTATATCAGACCCTCCTCCCATTGTAGAAAAAGAGAAACCTTCTTCTCTTAATTTTTCATAATAATCAAAAATACAGGTAGCTGTCGAATTTTCTGGGTTAGTATTCAAAATGAATCTAGGGTCACGAGCGTCTAAATTAGGAACATTAAGTTTTCGGTTAGAAATATTTTTTATTATTATAGAAACAATTACAGATTCTTCGGAATCGTAAGTAATTTCTTGACTAAATAACACTTTTACATCAATTTCATTATCACGATAAGTGTACATATTTTCAGCTGATGGGAAAACACTCACAAGTAAAATAAAAATAGCAAATATCAATTTCTTTTTCATTATTGTCTCCATTATTTTATTACATCAATCTTATATATATCATTTGTGTTGAATTTTAACTTTAAATTTTCAGACAATCCCTGACCCATAACAAGAGAAGTCGATTCAGCAGGATTCTGATCCTCCAATCCGAAGATATGACCAGTCTCGTGCAATTTAACTTGATTAATAAGATCATTTTCATTTAAGCCCCATATCAAATTGTCACTCTGATCACTATCGCCTAAGGTGAGCACATTTGTGTCTAATGAATATCCTGCATCAAATAATTCACAAGCATCTTTTATAATAAATCTTTCATAATCGGTAGTTACTCTATTCTTCTTTATTGTGTCGTGAGTATAGTAATATATGTATATGTCTTTGGAATATAGATTTTCGTATTCACCATCAACTCCCTTATAAAGCAAATCCTCTAACTTATTCTTTTCAAAAATATTATTTATTGTACTGAGAAATACATTAAATTCTCCCTGACCTTTACCGATATACTTATTTAATACTCGTCCAAATATTCCATTATCATAAGCAATATAATATTTCCCGTTAGCACTCAATTCGATATTATCAAATAAATCACCATTATCCAAATTTCTATCCCCAATATCAGACCATATTAAGGGGCAATGTCCAAAGCTTGTATCAATAACAATTCTATCTTCCTCTTTATCGCCAATCATTTTAAAATTCTTTCCGGGGGCTTTAATCATGTTTACCTTTACTTCATTTATCAAATACTCCAACCACGGTTCATCTAAGTTATTAATGTCAATTAACACATCCTTTTTTCTTGGATTCAATCTTGTATGAATTCTACCACTCTCAGCTTCCTTATATACAAATCCTTTATATTCATTACTTGTAGTAATACCATCGCCGATTTGATTAATCGCAACTTCCTTCTCTAAATCATCATTAGGTTGAAATTCGTTAATTGTCATATAACTATAGTATTCAAGACTATCCCTTTCCCACCTATCCGCCATGA
>JAGLWT010000089.1 GCA_023133295.1 bacterium
GTCTCCTCTCCCGGTTGCGGATGTCCGCAGCAGGCATTGCTCCAGAGTTCCGGTGAGTGATATTTCTCCGCGCTTCTTCTTTGCAGAAGCATATTACCATCAGGATCGTATAAAAATACCGAAAAGGCCCTATGGAGTTTGCCCCCATTCAGATGCGCGGCGAGCTTCTCCTCAACACCGACCGGATTATCATCTTTATCAACAAGAATTACATTAATCATTTCCCCTTATTCCCCTCGTATTTCGCACTTCTTTTTGTTGTTCCACTTGTGCCTTGTGCACTTGTCACTTGTGCTCTGCGAAGCATAACCTTTGAACTTTTGAACCTTTGAACACGCTTCACAGTGTTCCTCTGTGAAGCTAACATATCCTCGGTATCTGAACTATGTCAGAAGAAGTCAATCTTCTCTTTCCGCCGCTCAATGTTCTCATTATGGCAGACGGCTTATCTGATTTCCCGCTGAAATGCCCTATTACAGAGCTCTCGGGAAAACCGTTTTCCTTCAAAGCGGCTTCAACTTCACTCTCGCAGTCCCTATCGCACACTATGATCATATTCCCTTCGCATGCCAGATATAGCGGGTCCATGCCTGTTATATAGGTAAGTCCTTTCACCCAGGGCTTTAAAGGTATCATTCTCTCATCGATCTCAAGGTCGCTCACGGTCAGACGGGCGAGCTCTATCATCACCTGCGCCAAGCCCCCTCTTGTGGGATCGCGCATGAATCGTATTTTATCCTTGAAAGGTGTCAATGCTTTTAAAACATCCGTCATCTCACGGCAGTCACTCTTCACGATCTCATTCTCTTCAAGAATGGAATTTCTGGCCTGAAAGATAGCTGCTCCATGATCACCAACAGTCCCTGCGACTAATATCGATGCTTCTTTTTGTATTTTTTCCGGATCGGTCATTATAAATGGAGTCCCGATGCCGGAAGTTGTGACATATATGCCGTCGCCATGGCCCTTTTCCACCACCTTGACATCTCCGCAGACGATCTTGACCCCGGCGCTTTCAGCTTCATCAGCGGCCGCTCTCACTATCTTTTTCACTGAAGATATCTCAAATCCTTCTTCCAGTATGAATGTCATTGACAGGAATCTGGGTATGCCTCCCTGAGCCACGATATCATTCACCGTTCCCGCGACAGAAAGCCCTCCGATATTGCCTTTTGGGAAAAATGCCGGAGAAACCACAAAAGAATCGGTAGTAAATATGACTTTTTCCGAATCCCAAGGCATTTCGGCACCATCATCGAGTTTCTTGGCATACGGATTATCTATGATCGGAATGATTATCTCCTCAATGAGTTCGCGCGTTTTTTCACCGCCAAGCCCGTGGGCTCTTATTATCTTAGTTTCTTTCATATTTATAATATGCGCTGCAGGCGCCTTCAGAAGATACCATACAGGGCCCGATAGGATTATCGGGTAAGCATTTGCTCCCAAAGAGCGGGCAATCGGTCGGAATGCATATGCCTTGAAGGATCTCACCGCATCTGCAGCCGGCAGGTTCGTTCTCTTCGGGATATTTTACCTTGAATTTCTTCTCTGCATCATAATCCGAATATTCTTTCCTGATCCCAAGTCCGGTAGCGGGTATTACACCCAAACCGCGCCATTGAGTATCAACTATCTCAAATACTTCGTCCATGACCTTCTGCATAAGTTCATTTCCTTTGTCTGTGACAGCCCGTAAATAAGCGTTTTCGATCTCAACGATCCCCTTGCGTATCTGCCGCAGCAGCATATGTATACCGGTCAATATATCAAGAGGCTCAAAGCCTGAAACCACACCTCTGATACCAAGGTCTGCATAAGAATCCTTGCCGAGGATGATTGAAACATGGCCGGGAAGAATAAAACCGTCTATCTTGCTTAGAGGGTTATCCGCAAGTGCCTTCAGAGCAGGTGGAATAATCTTATTAGCGGACAGGCAGGTAAAATTGGGAAGTTTATTTTCTACAGCTACCTTAATGGTCTGAGCGATCACGGGCGCAGTTGTCTCAAAACCTACTCCGAGAAAGACTACCTCTTTATCGGGGTTTTCCATAGCGATGGTAATGGCTTCCAACGGTGAGTAAACTATCCTGACCTTTTCCTTCGGGAATCTTCCCAGTGTATCGCCGGAAGAATTGGGGACACGCACCATATCACCGAATGTGGTGATCAGGACTTCCTTTCTCTCCGCCAACTCGATAGAAGCCGATATATATCCGGAAGGCGTTACACATACAGGACAGCCGGGGCCGGAAAGAAGTTTCAGCTTGTCAGGTACAATACTTCGTATGCCTGAGCGTCCGATGCTCATTGTATGGGTACCGCAAACCTCCATGAGGTTCACCGGCCGCGAAATATCTTCCAGATCGCTTTGGATCAAGTGCACAAGCTTCTTTACGAGTTCAGGATCCGCATACTCGTCAATAAATTTCATTCTGCTGAAAGGATCTCGTTCCATAATTTCATACTCTCCTTGGCTTCATTCTCGTTCAGGACCTGAATGGCAAATCCGGCATGCAGGAAAACATATTCCCCTACTTTCACATCAGGAACAAAAGTAATATCGAGCTCGCGCTCAACGCCGCCGATCTCTCCGATAGCTCTTTTGTTCTCGTTTATCTCTACGATCTTAACAGGTATTGCGAGACACATATCTATTCTCCTTCAAAGGCAGCTCCGATGGCCGCCTGACCAAATGAAATCCCATTATCATTAGGGGAAATCTGCTTCTGTGTATATATCTGTATGCCCTTATCTTTAGCCAACTCACTGCTGAGGGCCGGTAGATAGCCATTACAGAATACACCGCCTGATAAACAGGCCTTGTCGATGCCGGTGTTCCGGCGCATATGGTCCAGACCGGCAACTACGATAGTTGCCATCGTAAAATGAAACTTTGAACTTATTTCAACAGGTGTACATCCCTTATCCATATCCTCTACAATACCCCTGATAATGTCTGATGTATCTGCGCTGAACATATCACCATTTATATAGCTTATATTATAACCCTCTTTGAGCTTAGAAGTGTCCACGAGAGCTTCCAGCGCGATCGGTGCGCGGGCTGAAAATGTATTTATCATCGCGACATTTAAAAGAGCGGCAACGGCATCAAAGAGACGGCCCGCAGAAGAAGATAAGGGTGTATTCAAATTCTTCGCGATAATACTTTCCACATAAGCGGCTTGCTGAATATTCTTGAGATGATCGAATTTACGGTAATCGATACCCGCTTCTTTCAAATAGCTTATAGCCATCCGCCAGGGTTCTTTTGCCGCCATGTCACCACCGGGCATCGAATGTGGCTTCAAACGGCCTTTGCGGGAGAAATCCTTGTAATTGAAGACCAAGAACTCCCCTCCCCATACCGTTTCATCATCGCCGTATCCTGTCCCGTCAAAGCATGCTCCCAGCAGATCACCGGAAAGCCCGTTCTCAGCGGCGCATCCCGCAAGATGAGCGTGATGATGCTGGACCTGTATCAGCGGCTTATCCCATTTCCGCGCAAGCTCAGTAAAGATTTCCGTAGAGCCGTATTGCGGATGCCTGTCGCAAATCAGCAGTTTCGTATCATAATTCCAGATATCTTTCCACTTTTCAATGGAATCAAGGTATCGTTCCTGTGTACTGACCTCATCGATAGTACCGAAATACTGCGAAGTATATGCTTTTCCGCCCTGAGTATAACAAAAGGCGATATTCTCTCTTGCGCCTGAAGAAAGGACGCTCTTGTCAAATGGGAAAGCAATCGGAGCAGGTACATATCCCCTGCTTCGCCGGAGCATTATCACAGGGCCGGAAGAACTCTTCAGTACAGAGTCATCGTTTTGAAATGTTATCTCGAGATTATTATCGAGTATATTGCCGTCAAAGAACTCGGAAACCCGGATACCGTCGGTCAATGTAGGTGCCGAAGGAGCATTGATGCTTGTCGCGATCATAAGTTCCAGTCCCGAATACTTGAATAAAAGCAATTGTATTGGAGAATACGGCAGCATAACACCGAGGGAATTATTCTGCGGGGAAAGCCCTTCGGTAATATCATTGTGTGTTTTTTTAGGCAGAAGAACGATCGGGCGGCGGAATGAGGTCAGAAGAAGCTCATCCTCCCCGGAGACGATACAGTACTCTTTCACCGTTTCCAGGGTCTTTGCTATAACGGCGATCGGCTTATGCTCTCTCTTTTTGAGCTTACGGGCCTTTGCGATCACTTCAGGATCAAGAGCATTTCCCATCATATGGAAACCACCCCAGCCCTTCACCGCGATGATACTGCCGTTCTTAAGGTCTTCCGCGGCCGCCAGGACTGCGGCTTCTCCGGAAAGCTCCTTGTAAGTATATTGAGGGCCGCATTCTTCGCAGCAGATCGGCTGAGCATGATATCTTCTGTCAAGTATCTCCGAGTATTCCTTTTCGCATCTATCGCACATCTGGAACTCCCCCATAGAGACATTATGCCTGTCATACGGGAGCCGGTTGATAAGCGTATATCTCGGGCCGCAGTTGGTACAATTGATAAATGGATAATCATGTCGTCTGTCGGACGGGTCATCAAGCTCCCGCCGGCAATTCCCGCATATCGCGATATCAGGCGAAATATTCAGATCGGGATCGACCTTGCCTTCGCTTTTTATTATCCTGAAATTATTAGCCGCCTCATTATCGGGCTCCATTTCAAGGATCTCGGCGATATTCGCGGCCGAGGGTAATCTGGAAAGCAGGTTCTCTCTGAAATGATGGACTTTCGCCTCATCACCCCGTATCTCGACCTCGACCCCTGAACCGGTGTTCTTCACCCATCCACGGAGTTCGAGCTCATGTGCGATACGGTAAACGAACGGGCGGAATCCCACGCCCTGAACCGTGCCTTTAATATGGTATTTCTTAATCATTTCTTTCATGCAAATCTAATTGGTTTCTATTTTATCAAATATACAGAAGCAATTCAACCTATTGAACATGCTCTGCATGTTCAAGGATTATGCTTCGCAGAGCAAAAGACGCTACACAGAGGTTAGAGGTTGGAGGTTAGAGGTTAGTTGGGAAGGAGAAAATCCCTGCATCCGTCATTGTCGGGCTTGACCTGTCCTCTGTCATCTTGAGTGCAACGAAAGATCCATCCCCGTTCTTATCCCCACCTCACACATCACACTTCTTAATACCTCGCACATCGTACCCCCAACGTCGTACTCAGTCTGCTGTGCAGGCTGTTGGGTCCACTTGCTAGTCATTGTTTATTGTTTTAAGACTCCGCTTTAATTTCTGATATACTCTGTCGAAATGCGGCAAGTCGATCATTTGGTCTTTCAATCTTGCATCCCATAGTTTTATATATCTTTCCTTTTTATAATTCAACATTTTCAATATATCTAAATCCCTTTGCTGCTTATACGCACCTTTTTCTTTAATATCGCGAATCAGTAATGCCGGTTCAATTTTTGCATTTACAATTAAATACCATAGATCATAAATATCTCTGGGTTCGTTTCTTGCTTTATTCATAATGCATAAATATTTTTCAATAAAGATCTCCTCCAGCGGATACACATTCAAACCCACATTAGCCGGCACATCTGAATATTGGGAGTAGGTATTCAACTTCCTCACCACGGTTGGGTAAATAATCTTTTCGTCCACAGTAAAATCAATTTTCACCTGTCTCTTGGTGATGTCTGCTCCCAGCGGACCGGAATAATTAATATAGAATACATAGGCATTTGTATGCTTATCCTTTCTCTTTATCTCTAATTGAATATTCGATTCACCAGAAATATAGGACATGACATCCAGCAAATCTTTTTCTATCTCAACAAAAGATATGCTTTTTAGAAGAGTAAAATCAAGATCCTCGGAAAATCGGTAATTCTTGAAATAGAATTTCTTGAGCGCAGTCCCTCCCTTAAAGCAAAGATATTGCTTCATATCCGAGCTGGATATTCCTATTAATATCCATGTAAGTACATAATCTTTTTCAAGTGAAATGACCGGTAGGGTTTTGTTGCCTTTTGAAATATCCGTCTGTAGCCGATACAGATTACCTGATTTGATCATTTAAGTTTCAACCGATCCTTTTATCTCTTCGGGACTTATGTTCGCTATGATCTTCCATGAGTTCTTATGGGTATCCTGTTTATCCTGCAGAGGATCAAGCAAATAGTATTTTTCATTGATCAACGATCGTAACTCCTTTAAGCCCTTTTCTTTCACTAACTCAAGTGTTTCTAAAAGATAACCGAGTCTTTTTACTACAACTATTTTCCCATATCTGATCGCATAATCGATCAGTCTTGTCACATTAATATTTTCTTTCTGCATCCATATTCCCTGAGCAATCTCTAATGTTCCTCCCGAATACTCCGGCTTGTACAAACAATCAATAATTGTCCGTTCCACATCGCTTACTCTAACCCTATCAGTTTTTGTAACCCATGAGTTATGAATACCCCATAGATACTTTTCCTTCATGGTGAAGAATTCAAAAGCAGCGCTTTTTACCTTTTTCATCTTCACTCTTTCCTGTATCGGGGTTACAATATATACCTTTGTCAAGGGATGGCTTGTCATATTGTGAATACTCATAGCGCTTCTGAATGCAATATAATAATCCGGGCTCTTCACGATCTCTCTTGCTATCACATACCAATTGCCAATATAATTTCTGCTAGTACCTATCTCTTGCGGTATGATAATAAATTTTCCAGGTTTGATCCTTACGATTAAATCCCGAGCTACCATTTTATGAGCCAGATCCCTTGCCGCATTTCCCTTTAGGCCCGTGATGCTTTCTATATCCTTCAAAGTAAATATGGTTCTGTCTTTCTCATATAAAGCCAGGATTAAATTTGCACTTACCGGGCCTAAGGTCTTTTTAGTGTACTGTTCCATAATTTCCATATCAATGGAATGATTAGATTTGAGTCAATTTCAACAATAAATGCAGTCTGAAGTGTGAAGTGCGAAGTGTGAAGTGTGAAAAAGACGGGATGAAATAAAGAGGAGAATGACAAACACACGGGTTCATTACAACAATAGCTATTCACTCTCTCTATTATCATATCATCCCATCATCCATTCTTTCATTATTCACTTCCTCACTTGTTCCTTGTGCACTTGTCACTTGTGCACTGCGAAGCTTTGAGCGCAGCGTACCCTTTGTGGTCCGTAAGCGAAGAGAGAGGAATAAATTGACCAAAGATGATATTCCCT
>JAGLWT010000009.1 GCA_023133295.1 bacterium
TTTTCTGTCTTCTGCGTTGCTCGTTGCTTACATACCGCTGTGGGTATGCAGCGCTCCTCGCGTCTTGAATACGGAGCAAAATAGCGTCAGTCATTGTTAACGTCTTTATGGATCAGAGCACTAATTACTTACATACCGCTGTGGGTATGCAGCGTTCACTGCGCCTCTCATGCTGAACAAAAAAAGCATCAGCCATTGCCAGGCTAATTATGAAACGCTACACGTAGCTTGACTTTTATAGGGTATTGCCTTATTATATCAGTGTAGCCGGAAAGGGAAAACATGGAGGATATAGATGCTTCCGATAAGAGAAATGGTTAAGGTTAAGGAATTTCTGCTTAAGAATAAGCTGGTTTTACCGGCTAATTTGGAAAAAGCCCAAAAAGAAAGCGCAAAGAGCGGAGAAGATATTGAGGTGATCCTTTTTCGGAGAAAATACCTGAAGGAGGCGAAGTATAAATCTGCCCTTTCAGAGGTTCTCACTATCCCTCAGAAAAGTATTGATCCTTTGGAACTCGATCCGGTCATTACAGAGTATCTCCCGGAATCGTTTGCGCGGAATTTGAAGATGGTGTGCTTCTCCAAGGAAGAGAAGAGCGTTGACATCGCCATTTCGCGCCTTCTGACACAAGACGAATATGAGGAGGTGATGAAGCATTACCTTCCACGGAAGATCACATTCTTTTTATCCGCGAATCGTGATATTGTCAGGGTTATCAATGAATTTTACGGAATGTCCAAATCAATAGAAAGGGCTTTGACCGATATCAGCGGCATTGATTCCTTGAATACCACGGATATGTCACAGATATCGCGCATCCTGGAGAAGGAGCAGCCGATCATCAATTTGATCGATCTTATTCTCCACAAGGCCATTGATCAAAGGGCATCCGATATACATGTAGAGCCGAAGAGGGCTCATACAGTGATCCGTTTAAGGATCGACGGCATACTCCATACCGTCAGGAAATTACCGCGCGCGCTTCAATTCGCGGTTACGGCAAGATTGAAAGTTATGGCGGGGCTTGATATTTCCGAAAGGCGCCGCCCTCAGGACGGCAGAATAAGGATTGAACACGAGGATCGCGCGGTTGAAATGAGAGTTGCCGTTATCCCAACACTTTTCGGGGAAAAGGTCGTTCTCAGATTACTCGATCCGAAGAGTCTCGATAAAACGATAAGTGATCTGGGAATGGATAAATCCGAGCTTAAGAGGTACAAGAAGATCATCAATCATACACATGGAATTATTCTGGTTACCGGGCCTACCGGTTCAGGAAAAACGACAACGCTATACTCGACGCTCAATTATATCAAGAATCCGGCCTTTAATATAATGACGGTGGAAGACCCGGTCGAGCTTATCAATGAAGATTTTAATCAGATCTCTTTGAATCATGCGATCGGATTGGACTTCGCTGCCGTTTTGAGAGAAATTCTGCGTCAGGATCCCGATATTATCATGGTCGGAGAGATCAGAGACGGTGAAACCGCCCATCATGCGGTGCGTTCCGCCCTTACCGGCCATTTGGTCTTCTCTACCCTTCACACCAATGATGCCGTCAGCGCGATCGACAGACTGCACGATATGGGTGTTCCCCATTATCTGATCGCATCGGTTGCACTGGGTGTTATAGCCCAGCGTCTTGTAAGAAAGGTATGCCCTCATTGCAAGACATATTATAAGCCGGAGGACTGGGAATTGAATCTCTTGAATATCAAGGGCAAGCCCGATGATTATATTTTCACCAAGGGTAAGGGCTGCAAAGAATGTAATAATACCGGTTATTTGGGCAGAGAGGCTATTTACGAGATAGTTGAGTTTGACGATCATATCATAAATATGGTGGAAAAGGGAGAGAGTTCGGCTTATATCAAAGAATATACGCTGAAGAAAAAAATGAATAATCTCAGGCAGGCGGGTGTCATGAAAGTGATACGGGGAACAACCACGATCTCCGAGGTACTCAGGGTAACATCAAGTTGAAATTAGACATAGTTAATCTGGGAGTACTTACCGACTATATATTCAATAAACACAAGTTCACCCGGAATATCTATGAAAATTTCAAGGCTCACTTTCACCAATACAAAAATATTTACGAGATCCAGCGGCAGGTGATCGGAGATGTTGACTCGCTTCTGGATAATTTGGATTCCGAAGCCGTAAGTTTCGGTGTCAATTCCGACAAGATCATTGAGGATTCGGAAAATCTCTCCACCAAACTGGCGTCACTTCTGAAAATGTTCCTTGGAATCAGCCAATACAATCAGGTCATCAATTTCGTTACGGAGAACATTGAGGCTACAAATAACAAATTAGAGGATCTTTTCACAAATTTCAAGAACAATGAGGAGAATTTGAACAGGATGGCCAATTCTGTAAGACAATTGGCCCTTAACACAATAATCAAATCATCAAAGGGGCAAGAGCAGAGAAAGACCCTGTCTATCATTGCAGAGAATGTTACCGCGAATTCCGAGGACATTATCAGGGTTATCTCACAATTCGGCGAGGAAATGTCAAATTATTCCAAGTTAAGCCAGAAGATCTCAACGGAAAATGAGAAGTTCAATGCATTGAGCGCCAAGATCGCCGAGAATATCGTGAAGGTGAATGCGGATGTTGATCTCTACAAAGAGTATTACAAGAAGATCTCTGATATCACACCGAAATTGAAGGGTTCAAGGGGTATAATCCACTCCATACTGAAATTCTTAATGGACATCAAGAACAATCTCAATTCAATGATAGAGGACCTTAATGAATCCAATGAGTTGAATTCCTTGAAATTCGATGAGTTCAATGCCGTTTTTGAAGAATTGGAGGATTCCCTGGTCGAGATAAAGGAAGTATCCGCCTTGGGAAATTATTTTCTCCATGACAAAGAGATAAACAAGACGCTGAAACTTCAGGGAAGTTTCAAGGATTTTGATCCCTTCTCCGTGAAGAACCTGAAGGACGCCGTCTTTAATAAATTACTATTTTTTCACTTGGTAACACAAAAGGGCGTGCGCTCGGTCCCGCAATTGCTTGATAAATGGGAGTATATCAATACCAAGAATTTTCTCATGTTATATCTGAGAGGGGATATTCTATTTTCGGATGGCTCTCCTCTTGACGGCGAGGATGTGAAATTCTCAATAGATACCTTTATCAAAACGACTGAGCATCCCTCATTCTCTGTTATTGAAGGGTATGATGACTTCATCTCAGGGAAGACCGAATCATTGAGCGGAGTCACTTTTATTGACCAGATGACACTTCTGATCCGACTCAAAAAGAGTTATCCCGACTTCATCGCTAACTTCTCCCGATTATCCCTGCCGATCATCAAGAAGGATTCATATCCCGGAGATTATACCAAGATCACAAGCGGGCCGTATTATAAAAAAGGGGGTACGCTTCTGACAAACCCGTATTTCCCCTTCACAAACAATCGATTGAATAAGATCGAGCTGGATTGGGATGATAACCCCGATATCGGTTGGGAGAAAGAGCTGAATAAAGAGATGCTCACCGGTGCGGATATATTCATTTTGAATGATACGCTTGATGAGGATTCCAGGCGTGGAGTAGTTTCGCTGCTGCTGAAGGAGTTCTCTCCGTACAATCTCAATGCTAAAAAGAAAACAGAGATAGATGTCAAGGGTGAGGTGAAATTCCCTTCGGAGCTGATCATCAAGGATGAATTGGATGATGGTGAGATCAAAAAGATAATTGAAGAGATATTTTCTGAAAGCGAAGTGAAGATCAAATGGGTAAAAAGAAAGGGCGCCAAATACAATATGCGCATCTTCCGCTTCTATACTCCAGATGATCCGCTCTCAGACCTTATTAATAGAGTAACTGCAGAGAGCAGCGATCTTATAAAAGCAAAGGTCAAGATGCTCGGCCACTTCGGACGAGTACAGTCGGAGCGGCTTCTTATGGACAATTTTCATTTCTTTCCATTCAGAAGGGTACGGGAGAAGTTCCATCTGTCCAAAGACATATCTTTATGCGGAAACGATATCACATCATTTGAAAATATCTTGAAGAAGGGCGAGATCGATATCGATCCAGCGGATGGCCGTTTCCGCCACTTTTTCAATCTCTTCCGTTCCTTCTTGAAACAGTTCCGGATCAAGCTTGACAACGGCCTCAATCAATTGGATTATTTGGGTCAGAAATACTCAAGTGATTATGAATCCCTTATGGGTGAATACGATTTTTTCCAGGGTGCGATGGAGAAATTTTCATTTTTGATCAGGGAGTTCGAGAAATTAGAAAAGATCATTAAACCAGTACATAATGTCGACATAAGCAATATCACAATGAATTCTATGATCTTCAATTCGCTTCAATTGAGCTTAAATTCCTTCTTCGCCAATTTGAGGATGTATGAGAATTTCCTCACGAATTTTGAAGGGAAATTAAGCCTGATCTATGTTTCGCTGAATAAAATAAACGACCTGTCATACTTCTCATCCATGGAAGCGGAAAAGAGCACTGACATCAAAGATGATATTATGACGATCATCCGCCAGATAAGGAAGATAACAAAAGAGAATACAAGGTCGAATCTGGATATTGAGATCCTTCTCAAACAGAGCTCGCTCGCGATCGTTAATTTGAAGGTCTACATAAAAAAGGCCCTGTCCAATATTGATGATGTTTTCGGCCTTCTCAAGCAGATAAATGATGTGAGCACACAGATATTGTCAAATAATGAAGAGATCAATGTTTCATTCAACAGTATTTTGGAAAACATCGGAAATATGAAGAGCTTTTCTGAAATATCTCTTTCAAAAATCAACGAGCTCCTGAGCATTTATAAGGAGAATGAGAAGTACTTCACGCGTGTGCTTTCTTTCAATGAAATGAACAGAAATCACTTCCAATTCCTGGATCAACTTTATTCGCAGGACCTGATCACTGATTTCTTGAAATTGGAACTGAAAGGCCCTGCAAAAAATGTCAGAAAATTGAGGGAATTGAACCTGCATTATACCAATCTTCCCTTTACTTGGGATCCAAGGATGGTGACCGACAATACAACGATGAAATATCTGAATTTCCTCTTCTCGGGACTCTTTCATCTTTCGCCAACTCTTTTTCTATCGCCACATCTTATCAAGAATTGGGAGATTAAGGAACACGGGATGGCTGCGGAATTCACACTCAGAGATAATATTAAATTCTCCAATGGAGAAGAGATAACGAGTAAGGATATTATCTACACATTCTATCGGATCTTTGATAGAAAGGAACCCAGCCCGAACCTTTTCCTTTTTGAAAATATACTGGGCGCACGAGCGTATGAACAGGGGAAGACCGATTTTATTGACGGTATCCGCTATATTTCGGAAAAGAGATTCGCCTTTAGATTTGAAAATATTTACACGCCCTTCTATCTGAACCTGGGCACGCTTACTTCTTCGATTCTTTGGAAAGGCAATACTTATGCCGATTATGAAATTCCTGTAGGTGTCGGCCCCTTTGTCGTGGAGAGTTTTAATGAGGCCGAAGTCATACTGAAGAAGAACGAAGAATATTTCATAGAGTTCGATAATTTTGACCGAGTGATAATTAAGGTCGTCCACGATGAAAAGATCACTCAGGCAAAATTCCTGGAAGGAAAATTAGATATACATGTTCCATCCTCGCAGTTTGTTTCTTTAATGAACAATAAGAAGATCGAAGTTGATGGAAGTGTGTACTCCCTGCCGCAGTTGGATGTGAGATATCTTGGAATAAATATTCCATCCAGGCCCGAATTGACCGTGAAAGAAATTCGGCATGCCATCGGCCACGCAATTAATCGCCGGGAATTAATGGAAGAGATCAGCGGCAATATGTCGATCGTCGCCAATGGTGTTCTTCCTCCTGGTGTCCTGGGCCATCAGGAAAATGAGGACTATTGCCATTTTGATCCGGAGAGATCCAGAGAATTACTTCTGAAGGCCGGATTAAAGAACGGAATAAAGATGCCTCTGATACTCTCCTTTTCCGATTCGGATATCGAATCAAAAAAAGCGGCAATGATAAAAAAGTATCTTGATGCGGTAAATATTCATGTTGAATTGAACCCGCTTCCATGGCATGATTTCATCGAAGCGTGTAAAGTCGGTAAGGTACAACTATTTCTTCTGGGGTGGATCGCTGATAACGGTGACCCCGATAATTTCTATTATCCTCTATTTCATTCCAGAAATATCGGTATCTCCGGAAATTATTTCGGATTCAAAGATGAGAAGGTTGATTCAATGCTTGATTCGGCGATGTCCGTTATCAACAAGGTCAATCGAGCCGAGATCTACCAGAAGGTCGAAAACCAGATCATTGAAGATATGCCTGCGGTATTCCTTACACACTCTCTGCATTATACTATCACAAATAAGAATCTCAGAGGGTTTAAACCGCATCCGCTTGACCTTCTGAATATAGTTAATTGGTGGAAGGCCTGATCTTCGGCTGTTCCGTCAGCAGCTGATTTGCGGTTACTCTCAATTGCATTATGGTCTCAACAGCGGCCTTTATCTTCTCTTCCGGCACCTTATCCCACTGGGTATCCTGTATCCTTTTTATATTGTCCCTTGTATTTATCTGTAGGGTGATCAAGTCATTTCTGTAATCGATATGTTGATCACCTTTTGCTAATAGTACTTTACCAGTTGATGCCCAGATCTTTACATTTTTAATAAGATCGTCTTTCTGGATATTAAGCGAAATCGGGTGAAGTGTCAACATCTTATTTATCCTGCCGAAGGAAAAGTCATATGAGAATTTATACTCATCGAAATACTCCTTTTCCCTGCCAAGATCCCTATAGACGGCTGCCAGAAGCATTCTTGTATTTATGAAATACGGATTCAAGTGTTTGCTTTTTTCAAGTTCCACACGGGATTGCTCCAAAAACTCCATTTTTTCTTTCTCGGTTTTCCCTGTCCGGAAGAATTTCTTGAGGACCACCCCCTTATTGTAGTGTAGCTGGGTATAATTGGGCGCGATCGCCTCCAATGCAAGATAGGTCTCCATCGCCTCGGTAAATTTGACCAGATCATATTGGGCGCTTGCTTTCTTATAGGCGCAATCATAAGTATAAGGATCAATGATCAAGCCAAGATCATAGTAAACAACGGTCTTGGCGCTGTACATCTTGAGGAGGTTATCTGTAAAGCGCTCAAAATACGGCTTGATGCTTCGTATATCCTCAGGGGAGGCCTTACCGCTTCTAAAGGTATCTGTGACCTTCTTGCGGATTTCCTGGAAGCCGGAGTTCTCTGCCTCTACCGCAAAGAATACCCATTCCAATATCGGAGATATCTGTTGACGCAAACGGCGCAGCTTCCCATCCTCCAGTGGAAGGTTGAAAGCGGAATTTAATTCTCTTATCATGCGGCTGCGGGAGTCATATGAAGTCAGCTCTCCTTTGATGAATTTCTCCAATGACCTCAAAGCCGTAAGGTACAGGATGCGGTTGTTCTTATCCTTTTCACCTGCTGCGAGCTTATTGAATACTGATTTTATGAGATCCGTTTCCTTCTTTTTCAGCGAAATTCCGCGGATCTTATACCAGTAAAGATCGGCCTTGTACATTAATTCCATCAATTTCTGCAGCTTTGCGGGATTGTTTTCAAAACTACCGAAATTTGCGAAGGTTCTCGATCTTTCCCTGCCCACATCACCACGAAGAGTATCGGTGATCATGCCCTGCCTTATATAGTAATCCCTGAGGTAGAATTTATCTGCCGTACGGATCCACGGGATAATACCTAATGCAAAGATCAGAAGAACGATCGTCATGGGAAGGAATGGTTTTTTAATTAATTCTGGGTTTTTCTCCGTTTGTTGTCTTATCATTCCATTGAAGAGTCCGAGGTAGATATAGAAATAAACCACCGTCGAGGTGAAGCGCATGGAAACAGACCAGAAGGAATGGATCAGTACAGCGATCAATCCGCTGCCCAATGCCATTGCGAAAAAGAAGTCTTCCCTATTAGGAGGGTTCAAAAGGTATTTGATATTACCCTTTATCAGCAAAATAGCGATGAAGCCAAACAATATCAATCCGATGAACCCGGTATTAGACGCGATCTGAAGATACTCGCTATGTGTGTTTATTGTATTGTTTGAAACGGATTTCAAAGAGTAATCCTGTGGGCGGTTCTCAGGAAAATTCAATTGATAAGACCCGACTCCGTAGCCTGCAATCGGCCTTTTCTTTATCATTTTCAGCGCGCCTTCCCAGATCGTAAAACGGACCTGAACGGTAGTGGAGGAGAATCGGACCTCCTTAATACGGAGTTTGATGTCACGAGGAAGAAGGAAAATAGTAATGATCAGTATTCCGACCACGCTTCCCACCGCGATGAGCATCAGCTTTTTCCCGGGGAGCTTAACGATACCCTTTTTGGACAGATAATACGCTACCCAGATCACCAGATAAAAGAGCATGGGGAGAAAACCCAGCCACGCGCCTCTGGATAGTGTCATGATCAGGGAGTAGACACCAAGTATTGACATTGTGAGTAGGTAAACAGAAAGATACGCTCTCTTGAGCATGTTAAAAAGGAAGATATTAAATCCGAAGTAGAGAAATATCAATCCGAATATGAGCGTCTTATTGAGTGCGCTGTTGAATCCGGCTTGAGACCTTGCGATCTTGTAAATGAGAAAAGCGTAAATAGAAAAGAAGATGAGCATCGTTACAAAGGAAAGAAAATATTTCATCGGTGAGACATCTTCGTCCACATCGAACGGCCTGATCAATTCGAGAACAAGATTTGCGAGGACTATCGGCAGTAGAAAGAGTAGGAAGTTTGCGTAAAAAATGGAATTTCCGAAGGTTGACAGTATCCTCCTTGATGATGATGCGTTCTCCCATTGAAAAATGTCCCAGCCCAGTTTCTGCATGATGCCGTATGAGATCAATACGCCCGCAAGAGTGATCATGAAATAATTAAAGAGTTTTCTGAATTGCGCTGAAGATGCCAACTCGGAAACTCCGAGAAAGATCATGACATAAGAGGTAACCTTGAAAAGTTGATGATAACTTTCTGCGGGAAAATTTGATATGAAGAGTCCATTGAAGATCAGATATGCCCAGTATGCCAGGACGGCGATCTCAAGGTAAACAAATGAATGGCCCTTCTTCTTGATGATCGTCCTCAGAGCAAAAAGCAGGAAAATGCAGATGGAAAGTCCCAAGGCCCAGGATGTTTTCAGAACAGATGAGTCAACTGTCTGCCTGGAGAGCAGTACTGCTACCAGAAAAGAAAGAAGCAGTATCGTACCGGTTTGTGCCCAATAAAGTATTTTTTCTACGGATTTTGAATTCATAGTTAATTATAGTAAAAATACAGTTATTTTCAAGAAAAACTTGATTTTACGGGGGATTACATTTAAAATATAGAAGAGAGGTGGTTTATGAAGAAGAGATTTTTTCTTTCCCTGGCTCTTGTGAGCCTGCTTGTTTTCACAGGATGTTATTCACTTTCCACATATCAGAATGCCGATACGATCAGAGAAGGTAAATTTGCCGGTG
Source organism: bacterium (assembly GCA_023133295.1). Lineage (GTDB taxonomy): Bacteria > AUK180 > AUK180 > AUK180 > AUK180 > JAGLWT01. The sequence continues at coordinate 9,531 of JAGLWT010000009.1, forward strand.
GTCTGGGAATCGGAGTATTGCAATTCGCTGATCCCGATACAGATGGTGGAGCTTTGCTGGATACAAATGAGTTCATGGATGATTACCAAATGATGGAACTCTTCTTGAGATACGGCTTAACAGAGAATATGGACATGGGTTTTAAGATCTATTCCACGAATCTTTCCATGGATTGGAAATGGAGATTTATTGATCTTGGGATATTCCGTGTTGCCTCTGATATCGGCGGTGTCTATTCCAATTTCTTTGGTTTGACCGGTTGGGCAGTATATGGCAATCTTATCTTTGATATACGGCCGGTGGATGCCATTTCATTATATTTCGGGCCCAAGTATCAATACGTTTCGTACGGTTTTACTGATGATATCGATGTTGTTCCTCAGCATTATTATGGCGGCTTTGTCGGTTTTAAATTCCAATTGGGCGCCATTGCGCTCATGCCGGAAGTGGCATTCTATAAGGTCGCGATGAATGCAGAGGATATCAATGCCTCCACGGATGACGGTTTCCTCTTTCAACCCGGAGTTGCTATACAATTCGGTTTTTAGATCCAATAATATCGCGAGCTGATAAATCAGTAGCGCGAAGTGTGAAGTCTGAAGTGTGGAGTGCAAAGTGAATGTGAAGATAAACACATCCGTAACCGAAAAATCGTTATTTCGTTTAACACTGTAGTTTTTCTGTTACAATCATATCACGCCGTACCCCAACATGGTGTACTGTTCCATAAATACCATAACAATGGCTGATGCTATTTTGTTTTGTATTCAAGGCGCGAGGAGCGCCGCATACCCACAGCGGTATGTAAGCAACGAGCAACGCAGAAGACAGAAAAAGAGCTTCAGCCCGAAGGGAATGTCATCTTTGGTCAATTTCTTCCTCTCTCTTCGCTTACGGACCACAAAGGGTACGCCGCACTCATCGTTTGTTGGAATTGACTCAAATCTAAACATTCCATTGACATAGTATTTATGGAACAGTACACTGAGATAGGGGACATGTCGTACCTAAGGACAGTGAACAATGATGATAGAATAGACACATATTTGTCATTCTGAAGGAGTGTTTGCGACTGAAGAATCCATCCCTTTGAGGTACGGGGTACGAAGTGCGAAGTACGGTGTGAAGAAAATCAAATATCATTTTCTCCTATTCCTTCACTTCCCTCTTTTTTACCTACAAACCTATCACCTTATCACCCATTTCTCAACTTGGAACCTTGAACTTTGACCTCACTGCATTAACCTAAAA
>JAGLWT010000090.1 GCA_023133295.1 bacterium
AAAAGTTCCAAGCGGAGAGTTGAAAATTGCGAAGCAATTGTACACTCTACGCAATGTATAGAATCACACGGAAACATTATTCACACATCTTTGAATGTCATTCTGAAGAAGTGTTAGCGACCGAAGAATCCATCTCCCTTCTTATCTCCACCTTTCAACTTTGAATATTTGAACTTTTGAACCTTCTGGGTAATTGTCAACTGTCAATTGTCCATTGTCAATTATATTTTGTGCCTTGTGCACTTGTCACTTGTGCTCTGCGAAGCAAAGCCTCTACTTATAAATCAGAACACATTAATAAAAAAACTGTTTGACCTATCCCAAACATTGTTGTAGAATAACATTGTGGGAGGTTTCATTATGAAGAAATTATTTTCTATTGTTGCGATCCTGTTATTGGGGACAGTCGTTTTCGCCGGTTCCAGCGCCGGTACAGCCGCTGCCACCTTCTTGAAGATCGAACTGGGCGCGAAGCCCAGCGCACTTGGCGATGCCTTTATCGGGCTTGCCGACGATTTTAACGCTATTCGTTTGAATCCTTCAGGACTTGCTTTTATGGACCAGGGCACTGTTGCCTTTTCCCATATGAACTGGATCGCGGATACGCAGATCACTTCAGCTTCAGCCGTTTACAGTATGGAGGGCATAGGCACCTTCGGTTTCACATGGCTAAGCCTTGGATACGGAGATATTCCACGCACGGATGAGACCGGAGTCACGGACGGTACCTTTACCGCTTCCGATTCGATGTTCGCTCTTGCATACGGCCGTGAGATAAACGAGGCCTTCGGCATCGGCGCGGTCATGAAATATATCAGCTCCACAATAGACAGTTATTCAGCCGGTACGGTCGCCATTGATGTAGGCGGACTGTATAAGGTACAGGTCGCTGACAGGCCTCTGGGCATCGGACTCTCCATCAGAAATGTCGGTGGGCAGATGACCTATGAGAGCGAAGGCGATCCCATTCCCATGTATTTCGGCGCTGGTGTCAGCTACGGAGCCATGGTTTCCGATACCAATAATGTTATCGTACTCCTTGACCTCGGCAAATCCACAGACACCGATCTCAAGTTCAATATAGGCGCGGAATATTCCTTCAAGGATTACCTTGCCATCAGATTGGGCTATAAGGGCGGCGACTATGATGTTGAAGGCTTCTCAGGTGGCCTTGGCGCCGGCTACACACTCGAGAACGGAATGAAGCTGAATCTTGATTATGCTTACGGTTCAACGATCGAGGCCTTTGACAATGTTCATAGAATATCCTTCGCGTTCAGCTTCTAAATTAGGATAATTATATGAAAAAAATTATTATTTTTGTGATGCTTCTCAGCGTCATTTGTATGCCTTTGGCAAAAACTCCCGGAGATTCAATTAATTACGAAGACCGGATGATGGAATTATTCAATGAAGCACCCAATGCGGATCAGGTAAAGATAGGCAAGGCCGCCCAGCGTGAGTTTCATACTGATCTACGCAAGGTTAATATCGCGGGTGCTGATATGTACAAGGCATCTCAGAGCAATATGAGCATCCTCATCCCTTCGGATCCCTCCAGTGCAGGCTTTTACTCTCAGGTCCGTGTGCCCGGGACGACATTAAGCTTTATTCCCATGGGATTGAAGATCGGGAATTCACGAGCCGCAGGCGATCTTCCTCAAATGAAGATGCCTCGTATCGATAAGACAAAGGCTTCTTTTGACGGTTTGTTCCCCGGCATTTCCGAGGAGTTCATTGTAGATAGCAATAAGCTGAAGCATAATATATATCTTGATCCTTCACTACTTTCCCAAGGCGGTGATTTTTCCTATACCTGGGCTATTCCAAGTGCACGCGGCCTTAATGTTAGCGCTGGCGGGGTTACGATCAGGGAACGCGCAAATTATGCTGGAGATCTGATCTTCGGCCGTGGTGAGCGCAGTCAATTCAAGGTGGAAAGGCCGTTTGCCTATATTGAGGGTACTGAAGAAGCCAAAGTCTACGGAGAATATGAAATTTCCATCGGCGAAGATGAGATACTTCTTACGATGCATCTGGATCTTTCCGAATTTGCAGATTCCAGCGAAAGGATCATTGTTGACCCGACCGTCATAGGTCTGAGTTATCAGGAATCCTGGCCTATGAGCAATAGAAATCTGGTATCTGATTCCAGGGGGAATTTATACTATACATATTACAATTACGATGTGACATATGAGGTCTATGTTCAGCGTTCCACTGACGGCGGGCTTTCATGGGAAACCCCTGTCAGATTGAGTTACTCAAATTATTACTGCTACAGCCCCGCCATTGCGGTCGATGACAATGATCTCGTCTATGTCGCTTGGATGAATTGGGACCGCTATGAGATCGAAATGTCCCGTTCAGAGGACCTCGGCCTGAGCTGGACAACTCCCATAGAGATCACCAATACAGGAGAATACGGCTTGAATGATGATATTCTGGCGCTCGCAGCGGACGGCGACGGCCTTGTTTATTTGGCGTTCTTCAGTGATTATCCCTCCGCCGATTCATATACCGATCTTGTTTTTCAGTATTCATCAGATAAGGGAGAAAACTGGGATTGGAAAATAATGCAATGGGAAGGCCCCGATGCGGAACTGAATAACGAGTCCATCGATTTTGTTTCACTCGAGATAGCTCCCGACGGAACGGTAGGTGTGCTGGGTTCGGCTTATTATATTAATGGTCCAGGTACCGTTCGATATTGCAGGATCGGATATTGGGGTTCCGCCGATCACGGCCAGACCTTTTCTGAGGTTTCATATTTAGAAAATCATTCAAGTTCATTTGAGAAATGCCATTCACTTTCGCTTTCATACGATACTTCTTCTCAGCCCCATATTCTATACATGTTCCGCTCGAATACTTTATGGAGCGATTCCGTTATTCGAAATATCTACCGTTATTTCAACGGCGTGGAATGGACACCGCGGAGAATAATAAATCTTGATCCGGACAGCTCGGTAGATGAAGGCATTATTGCGCTTGATAATTTTGATAATGTCTATATCGCATGGACGGATAATGACAACGATCTTTACCTTCAGAAAAAGATACAGGGGGCATGGCAGGCCCCGTTCAATATTACGGACATTACAGATCCGAAAAATACTTGGTGGGAAGGCTATCCCGATATGCCCACTTATTTTGATCTTGATAAAGCTTATGGCGGGCCGTATATGGTCTTTTACGATTATCTCAATGATCCAAGGGACGAAACTGGTTCTACGGATGATTATCAGACCTTTGTCTACCTTGGTGCATCCGAGGCGCTTCCTACTACTCCGGAAGTTATCTTTCCAACAGCCGGCGGATTTTCCAATGGATTCTATATGTGGAATGAGATCCGTGACAGAAGTGATATCTTTTACAAGGTACAGATCGCGGATGACGCTGACTTCACTTCCCTGGTATTTAATGAATTCCCGATATATGTAAATGAGCTTATTTATGATTCACTGTCCGAAGGCAGCAGTTATTATCTGCGGGTCAAAGCGCTTGACAGAACGGGATACCCTTCGGAATGGAGCTCTACAGTTAATTTTACCTATGATTCAGCCGATCCCGTTTCCACGCTCAGCACTTCAGAAGCCGATACGGCAACAGGATGGTGGAATATAGAGCATCCGCTTTCCATAACTTTGAAAGCGGCGGATGATACAGGCGCATCTGGCGTAAAGGATATCTGCTATTGGACCGACGCAGACACCTTTACAAAGGTTCCTTTTAATTGGGTGGATATTCAAAGCCCTGGAAACGCGTTCTACTTCAGTATGGGAGAGGATGATACAAATTTGTTTTATAAGCCGATGGGATTCCTTTTTCCTCTTTATGACGGTATATATTCAAGGATAACCATTGACACCAATGGCTGGGTATCATTTGAGTACACAGGTAACGATTATAGTATGGACATTCCGTCAACTAGTTATGACAAGACCATACTTCCTTATATGGACGATCAGATGGTCTCATATAACGGCTGGTGCACGATATATACGGCTGTTGTTGAGGAGCCGCGAAGGTATGTCGTTACATACTGGGATTGGTCTTATTATTGGATGCTTGACTATAAGCTGAAGTATCAGGCGGTACTCTATGAGAACGGCCGTATTGATATCAATATTATGCAGGGCTCTTCACATATTGATTCCGGCCTGACCATCGGTGTCAACGGCGGTGACGGTAATGATGTTCTGATATATAAGAATGAAAGCTATACAGGTGTCACTCAACCCTTATCATTGACGCATACGCCTCCACGGTACTCTTCTGCGGTCGCCATTACCGATGATACGGATCTTCTCTTTAATTATGCCTCACTTGATAATGCCAATAATTTTGAACCTCAAGTAGAGCAGACTTTCTTGATGATGGATTATGAAACAACACGGACCACGGCGGATATCGCGCATGCCGAGCAGCAGGTAAATCAATCCACTATTGATGTAGTCGGATCTGTCACGGACAATAAGAGTGGTGCCGACGATGTTCAATATTTTATAGCACAATCTACCGCCGGATGGCTGGGAGTGGACGACCTTGCAGCGGGCAATTGGGCGGTTGAGATCACTCTTGTCGAAGGCGATAATGATATCAGCTTCAGAGGCATTGATGTGGCGGGCAATGTAGAAGTTCCCACAATGACCTATCGTGTGGTCTATAATGAAAGCGCGGCATATTCCGTCATTTATCAGCCGGACAATGAGCAGCATCTGCAAGCCGCGGTCTTTCCTTATATGGCTGCGGGCCCTTACTATGACGGTACGGTCAATACTGTGGAGGAGATCGAATTCGGAGTGTGGACAGATTCTATACCCGTTACCTGGACTGCCGCTACCGCTTTTGCTGCGGGAAAATGGCATTATGACTGGGACTTTCCCGGAGAAGGCACATTCTATATCGCTTCCCGCGCGCTTGATATTACGAATGGCTGGACACAGACATCGACATATCCTATAACGGTCATCGTTGGAGGTGAACCCCCTCTTTCTGGTATCGATTCGCATACCGAAGGCGAGTGGCTTACGATCGATCCGGCCACCACAGCTGTAACTTTCACGGGAACGGCAAAGGACCTCAGCAGCGACATTGCTTCGGTATCTCTTGGCATTAAACGCCTCGGAGCTGATGATTATACCTGGTATCTCTGTGAGGGGACCACGATATGGAGCTATTCATGGCAGCTCCCAGTAGATGAACAGGCGCCTTATTACCTTCTTTCAAGGGCGACAGACCTTTATGATAATGTTGAGACAAATACATTACCTTTATCTGTGAAGGTGGATACTACTGAACCTTACGGAGCGATCACGACACCGACAGCAAATTCAAATATCCCTTCGGTCTCCGTTGATATCCTCGGCTGGGCTGAAGACGATTATTCAGGGGTTTATGAGATAATGGTATATGCCAAACAGGATACCACTACGACCTTCTTTTCTGATACTCCCGCCTCTTCCGACTGGACTCTGTCCTTTACTTTCCCCGATACGGGAACCTATCAGATGTGGTGGACGATCGAGGATAATGTAGGTAATATTTTTAACGGGGAAACCTTTACAGTGACCGTAACGGACGGCAAGCCGGCCTCATATATCGCCGCACCGATCGATGACCTTCGCATCATTGATGAAGGATTCATGATCAGCGGTACCGCTCTTGACTTTGCCGCTGGCCCCGGACTCACTAAGGTCGAGATCGGCATCAGTTCGCAGGGCGATACGCCGACATGGTATGAAGCTGACGGCACTGATAATTGGACATACTTCTGGACCGACTACGACAACGGCGCCTATACTGTACAAAGCCGCGCTATTTCCGATTCATTCGTAGAATCGCCGTCGCCGGGAGTTGATGTGTATGTCAATTGTTCGATCCCTCCTTCAGGGCTGGTATTGAAGGGCTATGACAGGGCGGTACAGGCCTCCTGGGACAAGGGCAGCTCTCAGAATATTAAAGGGTACGCGGTATATAAGAGAACCGATGCCACCGGCTTCGCATTAGCGGGAACAACCAGCAATACTGAACTCCTTGACCTTGATGTTGACGAGATGGTCACCTATTATTATGTTGTTTCCACGATAGGGGAGGATGAGCAGCCAGGGCCGTTCTCATCGGAAAAATCCATTACCGTTAACGGATACGGCAGTACTGTCGAAGATGTGATCGCGCTTCCCAATCCTTGCCTTGTTGACGGCGAGAACGATCAGATAAGGTTTATCAATCTTTCCGAAAATACGAAGATCGAGATCTACTCCATTACGGGAGATCTGGTATTTTCCATTGATACGGAGGATTCGGCTTATTCCTGGGATCTGAGAAATTCCGGCTCAAGAATAGTTACTACAGGTATCTATGTAGCCGTATTTATTTCAGAGGGTGAAACCGCATTCAGAAAAGTTGCGGTTATACGCTAATATTTCTCATGCGGGGGGGCTTCGGCTCCCCGCTAGTGTACTGTTTCATAAATCATTCACAAGTGTGAAGTGTGAAGTGTAAAGTGTGATGTGGAGAGAAGAAAGGAGATTCGGGTATCCTCCCTCTGCACTACTCATTATTCACTATTTTTCGTCATTGTCGGACTTGATTCGACAATCCATCTTTCTCCCTATTTGTCATCCTGAGCTTTTCCGCGAAGGATCCATCCCTCCTACTAACCTTTAAAGCTTTGACACTTCTCAGTAATTGTCAACTGTCAATTGTCCATTGTCAATTATATTTTGTGCCTTGTGCTCTTGTCACTTGTGCACTTGTGCCCTTATCATCATTGTTACCGTCTTTATGAATCAGAGCACTAAAATATAACTTTGTTCCGCTCGTATTTTTCATTCAATTTATCAACAGCATTGTAGAGTTTCATGAGCTTTTCCTTTTCTTTATGGTCCCAGAGGTCAAATTGAATCCCTTCGCTTCCTTCTATGATATTGGATAATGTTATACCCAGCAATCTGAACTTCCCTAAATAATCTGAGTATTTGCCGAAGATCTCGATTGCTGCTCTGTGAATGGTATTCGTGAAATTAGTGTACTCGTTCAATGTGTGCGCCGTGGTGAAGGTGGAGAAATCGGAATAACGGACCTTGAGTGTAACGGTCTTGCCGAATAAATTTTTCTTTCTGGCACGCCTTCCCACTTCCGTGGCGAGCGTTCTTAATTCCCTGACGGCAAGCTCGTAGGGAAGGTCTTTTATAAATGTCCGGGAATTTCCTATGGACCTCGGTATGGGATTCTCTATGAAGGAGATGGAGTCGGAGTATTCTCCCGCGGCTATGCTGTACAGCCAAAGGCCCGCTTTGCCGAATATCTGTTCCAAAAAATCCTTTTCGTAAAGCATCACCTGTCCCACGGTATAAATGCCCAACTTTTTCAGCTTTGCCGTCATCTTCGGGCCAACGCCATTCAGGTTCTTTACTTCAAGGGTGCGGAGAAATTCTTCCTCACTGCCTTTTGTAACAACATACAGCCCGTCCGGTTTGGCTAACTTGGAGCCGCATTTCGCGATATAGCGGGATGAACCTATCCCGATGCTTACAGGTATGCCTAATTCCTTTTGTGTGCGCTCCCGTATCAATACGGCTATCTTATGGGCATCCCCCCAGAGCAGCTGTACGCGGGAAACATCCAGATAGGCCTCATCTATGGAGACTACTTGTATATCGGGAGTGAAATCTTTCAATATGGAGAAGAAGCGCTTTGAGTATTCCGAGTATCTTCCAAATACCGGCTTGACCAGTATCAGATCAGGACAGAGGGATAATGCCTTTGCCGTCGGCATACCGGAGTGTATGCCCAATTTCCGCGCCTCATAGGAGCCGCTGGCTATAACGCCTCTGCCGGAGGCGCTGCCGCCCACGGCGACGGGCTTCCCGCACAAACACGGGTCCTCCAATCTCTCTACGCTCACAAAGAAGGAATCAAGATCACAATGCAATATCATATTATCTTATTGTACTAAAAATCTTTTTAGTAGTCAACCTTCCCGCTGCCCCATGAGACTCTGGGGCCAGCGGGAAGGGGTACGAAGTACGAGGTGATAAAAGCAGTACGAGGTGCGATGTACGAAGTGGAAAAAGAAACACACCCGTAACCGGAAAAACATTATTTCGTTCATCACATTAATTTACCTGTTACAATCATATCACGCCGCACCCCAACCAAGATAGGGGACACGCTTCGCAGTGCACCAGTGGACCCAGGGACAAGTGCACCAGTGGGTAATGGAAATTGCAGCACATTTGTAGGGACAGGGCTTGACCTGTCCTCTGTCATGTTGAGCACCGCGAAACATCCATCTTCTTTTCCACTTACAATCCTATCACCTTATTAACTTGTGCCTTGTGCACTTGTTACTTGTGCTCTGCGAAGCATAACCTTGAACCTTTGAACTTTTGAACAATCTTCTCCAACCCACACATCTTTGAATCTCATTCCCTTTTTCTCTCCTAATTATTCATTGTTCATTTCTTAATTGTTCACTATTTTGCGTCATTCCCGTGCAGTTTACCCCGATTCCATCGGGGATCGGGAATCCATCTTCTCTGTTTTCTATTCCTTAATTGTCAACTGTCAATTGTCCATTGTCAATTCTATTCAACGTTACATATTCTTGGATTCTTGTGTAGCTTATGGTATAATTTCACACACGGAGGCAAATTGGAGAAAGTAAAATCTAAAGACAAAGTATTTTTACTAAAAAATGTAATGATATGGCTGCTTGGAATCTCATTTGCCTTTATTGAAGCGGCGGTTGTTATTTATATACGATTTAACATTCATCCAAAGGGATTTTCTTTTCCCTTGGATACCTTTCTGCCATATTCTCTTTTTCGTGTTGAGTATTGTAGAGAAATCGCCACGATGCTGCTTCTTTTTTCTATTTCATATCTGATAGCAAAAACAAAAAAGCAGTGGTTTTCATATTTCTTTATCTTATTTGGTATATGGGACATATTTTATTATGTTTTTTTGAAAATATTTTTAAATTGGCCTGAAACTTTGGGAACCTGGGACCTGCTATTTCTGATTCCGGTCAATTGGATAGGGCCCGTATGGGCACCCATTCTGGTCAGCATGATCTTTATTTCGCTGGGATATCTCTTGATCAAGCTTCCTAATAAGTTAAATCTGAAATTCTTCATAGCATTTTTTGTCGGCTGCCTTTTCATCTATGTTTCTTTTACATTGGATTTCACAAAGTATTTAATCCAGAATAGGTTTTTTGAAAATTCCACTTTCACTTATGCACTTGAGCTTTCAGCGAATTATGTTCCTGCAAAATTTCCAATTGTTTACTTCTTGATCGGAATTGTTTGTCTTATGATCTCCCCGATATCCCTTATTTCGGGTGATGTAAAAAGGATTGTTCAAAAGTTGAAAGGTTGAAGGTTCTAAATGCAACAAGAAACACATCCGTAACCGGAAAAACAATATTTCGTTTAAACCACTAATTTTTCTGTTACAATCATATCGCGCCGCACCCCAAACAAGATATGGGACATGTCGTACGCCGCAGGCGTTCGTCTGTCCCGATGTAAAAGTTCCAAGCGGAGAGTTGAAAATTGTGAAACAATTGTACACTCTTCGCCCCGTTAGAATAAAGCGCAAGTATTATTCACAATTCCCTTCTCAGCACCAGTTATTTGCTTTTTTGAATTTGTTCGATCTCTTCATCAGAAAGATCGGTCATAAAACGGCATAATTCGGGATCGAATTGAGTGCCCGCGTACTTCTTCAATTCCTTTTTGGCATCAGCTATGGATTTGGGCTCTTTATAAGGCCTGAAGTTTATCATTACATCGAATGCGTCAATTACCGCCAGTATTCTCGCGTAATACGGGATCTCTTTACCTTTTAAACCTTCCGGATATCCCGCTCCGTCCCATCTTTCATGATGGTATTTTATCGCACTGATAACATTTTTATAATCGCTGAACGGCTTCATTATCTCAGCGCCTTTAGCGGCGTGCACTTTTACTTCTTCATATTCTTCAGGCGTCAACTTTCCCGGCTTGTTCAGAAGTTCGTCAGAAATGGAGATCTTGCCTATGTCGTGGAGGGCGGCGGCAAGCTCTATTTCCCGCAGCTCCGCATTATTTAATTTCAGCTTTTCTCCGATCACTTGCGAGTATAATACTAATCGCCCGCAATGGCCGGCGGTGCATTTATCCCTGTCTTCAATAAGATTGGAAAAGGTTACGATCAGGTCTTTGTAGAATGTTTCGATCTTGGCGTTCAATGTTGAATTTTCTATTATCGACCCGATCTGATGCGAAACGAATTCAAGGATCACTATTTCATTCTCGGTCATAAAATATTTATTATGCGGCTGGACCGCCACGGTTATGACCCCGTATGTCTTTGTCTTTCCGTAAACAGGCGCGACCGCGTATTGAGTGGAATACACTCTCTGCTCATCCTTCATTCTGACATTGAATTTCTTTTCCTTAAAGCGGTCTGTTATGAAAAACGATTTTCGTTCTGAAAAACAACGCGCGACATGATTTCTCATTTTTTCGCCTTCGGTCTCAGAGGGATGGATATGAAGGCTCTTCGTATAACTTACTGGAAGTCCCAGTGACCGTACACATTCGATCTTTTCAGTCTGATCATCATAAAGCATAAGCCCCGCGCGATCGTATCCGAATACCGATCTCAGCCCTTTTATTATCTTGTCAAATAACTTATCTTCATTGCGCTCATTGATCAATTCTCCCAAAAGATTGAGGAATTTCTCCGCGGTTTCCTGCTCGAGAATAACGGGGGTCTTTTTGTTTTCCGATTTATAATTATCCAGGAGCTGCTCCAGTTTTTCATTCTTCTGCTCCGCATAATACAATCTGTCCAGCAGATATTGAAATGCTTCGGGATATTTGGCCGCTTCTTTTTTGGTTTTCTCAAGCCATTGCAAGTTGTTCTTGTCCATGACTCTGATTGTATCACGCAAATATAATATTTACAACTCCATCAAAAGAAATGAACAACTGCAGAATACTCGTAGGGACAGGGCTTGACCTGTCCTCCGTCATCTTGAGTGTAACGGAAAATCCATCTGGTTGTGAATATCGGTTGCATGTGATTCTAACGGGGCAAAGAGTTTAGTGTTCTGATTCATAGATACGATGACAATGGAATGCTTAGATTTGAGTCAATTCCAACGAACAATGAGTGCGGTGTACCCTTTGTGGTACATAAGCGAAGAGAAAGGAATAAATTGACCAAAGATGAGATTCCCTTCGGGCTGAAGCTCTTTTTATATCTTCTGCGTTGCTCGTCGCTTACATACCGCTGTGGGTATGCAGCGTTCCTCGCGCCTTGAATACGGAACAAAATAGCGTCAGCCATTATTATCGTATTTATGAATCAGAACACTCGTATCGCTTCGCTTCCTGTCAACTCTTTGCTTGGAACTTTTACATCGGGACAGACGAACTCCTGCGGAGTACGACATGTCCCATATCTTAATTCGCTCCGGCGTTCTATTCCTTTTATCGCGTGATTTTAATGGAAGTAACGAAATATTGATTTTTCGTTTACGGATGCGTTTCTTTTTCCCTTCCCTACTTGTCCCTGGGACACTGGGTTACTGGGCTACTTACTAATAATTGTCAAGTGTCAATTGTCCATTGTCAATTCTATTAAACGTTACAAGTTTTTGATTTCCAATCGGCTTATGGTATAATACCAAAGTAGGAAGGTGAGTAGAGTGAAAGAAAAAGCAAGAAGTAAGAACAAGGTCTCCTTATTGTCATTAATTCTGATATTTGCGGTAATATTTCTTGGCAGCAGCGGCTGTTCTCTGAAGAAATTCGTCATAAGAAAAGTGGCTAATGCCCTCACAGGTGAAGGAAGTACTGTTTTTACAGGGGACAATGATCCGCAGCTTGTCGCTGACGCGCTTCCATTCGCATTGAAATTGTATGAGTCGCTACTTGAAGCGGACGGTGAAAATACCGCACTTCTGAAAACTACGGGAATGGCGTTCAGCATGTACGCATATGCGTTCGTTCAACAGCCCGCCAATTACCTTCCTTCAACCGAATTCGACCTCAAACGAGCGGAAAGGGCGCGGGCGAAACAGCTCTTTCTCCGTGCATACGGATACCTTCTGACGGCCTGTAATTACAAGTTCCCCGGATTCAAGGAAGCATTTGAAGCCGGAAAGATCTCACAATATACAAAGGATTTCAAGAAGGAAGATATTTCTCTTTTATATTGGACATCAATGTCGCTAATGGGAGCATATTCCTTAGAAAAATTCGACATGGATATCGCAATGCTCACTCCTTCTGCTGTCGGCTTGTTAAAAGAATGCCTCCTGCTTGATGAAGCTTACGGTGACGGGCTCCTTCATGAGTTTTTCATCACATATTACGGCAGTATGCCCCCTTCTATGGGAGGGAGTGAGGAAAAGGCCCGGGAGCATTACAAACGGGCGATGGAGCTGTCACACGGCGAAAAATGTGGCCCGTATGTTGCATTTGCTACTTCGGTATCTGTGAAGAATCAGGACCGGGATGAATTTAACCGGCTTCTGGATTCCGCATTGAAGATCGATCCCGAGGCGGACCCTTCAAATCGTTTGCAGACATTGATCACTCAGAAGCATGCAAGGTGGCTGAAAGCGCATTCCGACGACATGTTTCTGGAATAGGAGTATTGTATGAAGAAAACACTGACAGTTATTTTACTCATATCAGCGATATTTATTTACGGCGAGAGAATTATCAAGCTTGGTACACTCGCTCCCTCTAACTCTCCCTGGGATGTCGCCCTGAACAAATTGTCGGCTGAATGGGAGAAAATATCGGATGGAGAGATCAAGCTGAGGACTTATACAGGCGGTGTTGCCGGTGATGAAAGGGATATGCTCAGAAAGCTGCGGCTCAATCAACTTCAGGCCGTCGGTGTCACGGGAATGGGGTTAAGAGTCCTCTTTCCTGATATAATGGCCCTTCAACTCCCCATGGTGATCAGGGATACACAAGAGCTTCTCTATGTCTTTGAAAAAATGGCACCGTTCTATGAAGAGAACCTTGAGAAAAGGGGATACAAGGTCATTATATGGTCGGTCGTCGGCTGGGCTCATTTCTTTACTCAGAAGCCCGTCGTATATCCCGAAGACCTCAAGAAACAGAAATTATGGGTCTGGCAGGGCGAAGCCCGCGAGATTCAGATCTGGAAAGAATTAGGCTTCCATGTGGTGCCTCTTCCCTCGACCGAATTAATGACAGCTCTGCAAAGCGGAATGGTGGAGGGTTTTACCACCAATGTTATTCAAGCCGCGGCGTCCCAATGGTTCGGCCTTGTAAATAATATGTGCGGAATGAACTGGGCGCCTTTTGTAGGTGCTATCATTATTTCTAAGCGGGAGTGGGATAGATTTCCGGATGAGCTAAAGCCGAAACTTTTAAAAGCGGTTGAAGATGTCAAGGCGATGCTGGAGGAGGATATCCTTGCCGCGAATGATAAATCCATTGAAGTCATGACCAAACACGGCCTTCAGATCTCCGAAGTCCCGGAAGACGCGATAAGGGCGTGGGAGAAGGAAGTGAAGCGCGGTGTCGAAGAACATCTGGTGGGAAATACGGTCAGCAAAGAGGCCTACGATATGGTTCAGGGCTGTGTAACGGAATACAGAGAGAAAAAGAAAAAAGAAACTGAATGAAGATAAGCATCGACAGGATTTTCAAAGGAAGCCAGAATATTTCCACATACATCATCTTATTTCTGATATCCGCGCTTCCATTCACGGAATTATTACTCAGATTTTTCTTTAAAACAGGAATCTGCGCATCGGCGCTCTATATACAGCATCTTGTGATCTGGATAGCATTTGTGGGTGGTGTGATCGCTGCTCGGAACAATAAACATCTCTCGCTGTCCGCCGGTGTCAACCTTCTTAAAGACCCGTATAAACAAATTATCGAAAGTATCACTATGCTGATTACTATTACTGTTCTTACGCTGCTGACATTTTCCTCGGCATCATTTATTTTTCTGGGGTTTGAGAAGGCGCAGAAGATCGGATTTCTTCCCATACGCCTAATCCTGCTCATTATCCCGATCTCCTATGTGATGATGAGCTATTACTTCATCAAGAACCTCAGAGGCAAATGGCTTCCCCGAATAGTGATCTTACTCGGCGTGCTTCTAGGATTGATACTCTCATATTCGTCCATTTTGAAGCTCATTTCTTATATTATATCTGCCGGCGGCAATTGGGAAGCTTCAGGGAAGGTCCTTGATCTCATTTATACCTTTGACGACCTCCTGCTTCCGCTATTTAAAGCCCTCGCGGTCCCGGTGATCATTGTTATTATTGTCTCGGCATTTATGGGCACTCCGATCTTTATCGTGCTTGCCGGTATCACATATTCATTTTTTACCTTATCATCCGGTGCGATGGAAATGATCCCGAATGAGGCATATACAATGCTTACCGGTCCCGCTATCCCAGCTATCCCCCTGTTCACTCTTGCGGGGATCACACTTTCACAAAGCAATGCCGGTGAGCGTCTCGTCAGATTCTTCAAGGCTGTATTCGGCTGGATGACCGGCGGATTGGCTGTCGTGACCATCATCATCTGTGCGTTTTTCACCACCTTTACCGGCGCGTCGGGTGTTACGATACTTGCGCTTGGAGGGTTATTGTCATTCATCCTGATAAATGATAACTTCAAACGCCCGTTCACCATCGGATTGCTGACATCATCGGGCAGTATCGGACTTCTTTTTCCTCCGAGCCTTCCTATTATCATGTATGGCGTCTCAGCAAGGGTCAGCATCAAGGAGATGTTCATCGGCGGTATTATCCCCGGCCTGCTCATGGTGACATCGCTTATCGTAATGAGTATGATATATGCCAAGAAGCAAAAGGTTAAACGGACCAAATTTGAATTGAAGGAAGTTTTCCTGTCTTTCAAAGAAGCCATCTGGGAGATACTTCTTCCTGTCTTTGTGCTGGTCTTTTATTTTTCAGGACTTACCACGCTTACTGAAACCGCATCATTGGCTGTGATCTATATTATGATAATCGAGCTCTTTGTAAAAAAGGATATAAAGATAAGCGATCTGAAAACAGTATTTGTAAAGACCATCGGGATGATCGGCGGAATACTTGTCATCCTTGCTGTGGCAAAAGGGCTTTCATATTATATCGTCGATGCTCACATACCCACAAAACTGTCCGCATTGCTCACCACCCACATACATTCCAAATATGTATTTCTTCTTTTATTGAATATCGCGCTCTTGATAACCGGATGTCTCATGGATATATTCTCGGCGATCATCGTTGTTGTGCCGCTCATCATTCCAATGGCGCAGGCATACGGTATCGATCCCATACATCTCGGTGTGATCTTCCTGGCGAATCTTGAACTGGGATATCTGACCCCTCCGGTGGGGATCAATTTGTTCTTGTCCTCCTATTCCTTTAACGAACCGCTGGTGAAGGTTTACCGGTATGTTCTTCCATTCCTCTTGCTCCTCATCATCAATGTCTTATTGATAACATATCTGCCTTGGCTCTCCACCTTCCTGAATTCGTTGCTGAGCTAGCGAAGCGTGGGACGCTTCGCAGTGCACAAGGCACAAGGGACAAGTGCACAAGTGGGTAAAGAATGAGAATGAAACAGTTAGATAAATTATAGGGACAGGGCTTGACCTGTCCTCCGTCATTCCCGTGAAAGCAGGGAATCCATCTGGTATTTGCTTCTTGTGTTTTCCCCATTATTCATTATTCACTATTCACTGTTCACTATATTCAAACCTATCACCTTATCATCTTATCAACTATTTCTCCACTTCGCACCTCACACTTCCAACCTCGTACTCAGTCTGCGCAGCAGGCTGTTGGGTCCACTGGGTCACTGCGAAGCGTGTCACTTGTGCACTTGTCGCTTGTGCTCTGCGCAGCATACCCACTTTACACTTCACACTTCACACCTCACACTTTCTTCTGCACTTGTCCCTGGGTCCACTTGTGCCTGGGTCCACTGCGCAGCGTGTCCATTGTCAATTTTATTCTGTCATTATCGGAGGATGCTTTGCGGCAATCTCTCTTTTCACACAACCCCTTGAACAATAATCTTGATTATTGTACAATAGAGTGAAGGAGTCACACCCATGGAAACTTTCGAGAAATATGTCATCATCGTTGGTGTAGTAGCTGTTTTTGCAATTGCCTATCTCATCCTCTACTGGCTGTTCCTAAAGAAGCAGGAATTCTGGGTGAAGATCGTCGCCATCATCGTATGTTCCCCCATCGTATCGTTTCTTACGAAGTTCATTACATTCCCTTCCCAGAAGACCGGACTGGTGCAGAAAGGCATCCCGTTCCATTATTATACGCCTGCCCAGGAGTCAGTCGGCACATTCATAAAAAGCATAATAAAATCCGCTGAAGTTAATTCTTCCGGAATGGACTGGGAAAGATTTTTCTGGAATACTGTATTTTATGCCGGAGTATTTTTGATTATCACCATGTTTGTCAAGAGCAAACAGAAAAAAAAGAAAGACTAGGTATCTGTTCTTTGAATTAAATTCTTTTCCCGTGTCAGCGGACTCCGCTCCGCGACCTTCTCCCTTGGCATCTCTGCGGCCTTTTCACTTTTCCTTGCGAAGCCCGCTTCGCTACTTGTTCCTTGTGCCTTGTTCCACTAGAGGAGTAGGGGACGGTGGTCCCATTTGTTGCAAAATTGCGAAGCGTGTTCAAAAGTTCAAGGTTATGCTTCGCAGAGCACAAGTGACAAGTGCACAAGGCACAAGTGGAGAGTTGAATAAAAGAAAGAAATTGCCATCTGATTTCTTCACATCGTACTTCGCACCTCGTACTCAGTCTGCGCAGCAGGCTGTTGGGTCCACTGGTGCACTTACTCTTTTGTTCTGATGTAAACAATGTCAACCACCGTCCCCATATTTCTACATCGTACGTTAAACGCCATACATGCTGCGCCTGCTCAGCTTCCGCGTTCCTGCAACATACCTTGTTCCCGGGTCTCGGCGTGCTGGAAGGCTCCGTTCCGCTTCCCATACTTGATTTCATATTAAGTTAAACATATAATAATCCAAAAGGAGGATTCAATGGAATGTCCGAATTGCGGAAATAAATTATTTGGTTTCTGGAAATTCTTTTTTATAGATGCTTCGAAAAAGATCAAGTGTAGGAACTGTCTCACGGTGTTAGAGCCGGACGAAATGTCACAACGTATCCTTGATTTTTTCTCGACAAAATTCTGGTTTTTAGTTTTCATAATAGTGATATTTGTTAATGATCATATTCTCAAGTCAGATATTCCCTGGGACCTGATCGGGGTTTTAGCCATTTATTTCACTACAAATCTTATCCTATCGATTTACTTATGGAGGAACGGAGGGTACAATATCTCTCTTGTCATAACAGATAAAAGAAAGTTCAAGACCGCGAAAAACTTGCTAGATAAGATGGAATAGGGATTATGGGGACGGTGGTCCCGAAACTGATAGTTACGGGATAAATTGCACAAGTAGAAAAATTATTTGAGTAAAGAGATATTCCCCTATTGGATGGTACGGTTGCACGATTTGTCAATTGACAAATCATGCAACTGAGATTTGGAGTGATAATAAAGCGCTTGGTCTTTTGAATTGAACTTGGAACAGTATTTTGTTATTCTGAATTCATCCAGAGAACAGGTCAAGCCCTGTCCCTACAGGATAATTTGTCTCATAATTATTCATTTCGCTATCCACCTAATGTTCCATTGGAGTTCTTGATACTAAAAATAAACTCAAAATGCAACATAATATACCTCCGTCCCCAATTTTGTTGACAAAATATCGGGCGAAGGGGACAGGAAATACGAGAGGGAGGGGATTAAGAAATTCCAGAAGGGGATTTTTCCGGAATTCAGAACAGCGATATTCAATCTTCAACTTTTTAATGATCTTTCCCATTTTCACCTTGCAACTCATACTTCCAACCTCGTACTCAGTCTGCGTGGCAGACTGTTGTTCCACTGGGACACTGGGCCCTGGGTCCACTGGTGCACTTACTATTTTGTTCTGATGTCAACAATGTCAACCACCGTCCCCATGTTGGATTTCCCAACGGGGCAAGGGATAGGGAGGGGAGGAGAGGAAAAAGAGAGAGAAAGTGGAGAGAAAAATACGGAGAGGGATACAGAGCAGAAATTGAGAGATTATAGAAATGAGTGGTTGCAAAAGTTGCAAAATGTAAACCGATTACTCGGGTTCTTGTGACATTTCCTCAAGGCAGGTTTCGCAGAACTCAATATCACGGTTTTCCGCTTCCGAACAAGTAAGTCTCAATCTCATACCGCACCGAAGGCATTTTGCCGGCCTGCATCCGGGGCATCTCTTTGGTGGATCCCATCCTTTTTCTTCAAATAATAACTGTGATTCAACTGTCCAGATAAATTCCTTTTCGCAATCACTGCATGTAAGTGTGATCTCCTCCATGATGTCCTCAGATACAGGCTCTTTAAGATCAAGCTCGGCCAGAACCTCTTTTTGCCATGCTAAAAAATGGGAACTTTTTCTGGAGAAGATGACCTTCAACGGCTTTGAGAACATGCGGGTCTTCTGAAATATGAAATTGGGGTTCCACATAACATTAGGGATCTCTCCACATTTGGGATGGTAACAGTCTATTGAGCCACCCGGACACTCTTTCCTGAAGCATATCTCTCCTTTGAACTCCCCTTGCATGTCAAAAACGAACACCAGCCAGTGATTTGAAATATTTGTCAGCCGTCTCGCCGCTCTTGAGATGATATGAAAATCTGCAAAATCGCTTATGACAACGGCAAGTTCCAGGCCATAAGGATCTTCAGAATCCATAGCTATTTCTCTAACGATAGCGATTTCTTCAAGTCCCCCTGCATGACTTGTTTCCTCAACGAATTGTTCAGCCATTTTCTTGAGTTTCTGTTTCATTGCACCTTCCTCAAGTAAATAATATAGTATTTGAGTCAAAATTACAAACATGTTTAATTCCATTAATAAGAGATAATGCCACTTAAATGCACAAATAATGTAAAGAAATGCCACTAATATACGGGAATATTATTGAAATATGCCACTAATACGCACGAAAGTGTTGATTTATCTTCATGGGGTTAATTGAAAGGATAGATACTATCTGACTTTACAAAGTATCTGACTTTACAAAGAAAGATGAGAAGGGGAGAAATAATATTAATACTTGTCAGTGAAAATAATACTTGACAATACAAATATTTTCTGTAGGAATTTGGGGACGATCGTTGCATTTGTCGCAAGTTGAGATAGTAATTCCGATAAATGGATATTTATAGGGCAGAAAGGGGAGAGCAGATCGTATCAATCCGCTAAGAAAACCGGATTTGATTTCAGTTCATTGTGTGGTATAATAAATCAAATGAAAAAGGGAGATATTGGGAAATGAAAGATGAAAATGCAGCAAATGCCATTTATCTCGCACCTTCCAAATGGTACTGGACGACCGCCCCCGCGAGTACTTACAATTTTAATGGAGGAACTTTAAAATGAATCCATTTATTCCTGAAAGCTTACCTATTGTGGGGATTGATTGGGAGAGTCTTGTAAGAAAGATTGGATCTGCCAATGCTGAGATTGCGAGATATGACGGTCTCTTACAAAGCTTACCCAATCCAAATGTTCTGCTATCACCGTTGACTACTAATGAAGCAGTATTATCTTCAAAGATCGAGGGCACTCAAGCCTCCCTGGAGGAGGTATTTGAAGCTGATGCAGGAATAGGAAAACAGTCTTCGTCTAATGTACAAGATGATATCAAAGAAATAATCAATTACAGAAGTGTTCTTTTATCCGCCGAGAAGGAATTGAAATCAAAACCAATAAGTCTTCATCTGATAAAAGGTCTTCATGAAGTATTATTAGATAGTGTAAGGGGAAAAGATAAAACTCCCGGTAAATTTCGAACCGATCAGAACTGGATCGGAAAACTCGGAACATCAATGGCAGGAGCAAGATATATTCCACCTAACCCAATGATTCTACAGGAACACTTAGAGAATTGGGTGAAATTTATTCAAATGAAAAATTACCCGGATGCTATTGTCCAATTGGCAATAATACATGCCCAATTTGAAATCATTCATCCATTTAAGGATGGTAATGGCAGGATCGGCAGATTACTGATTCCCTTGTTTTTGTACCACAAAAAATGTTTGATCAGACCCATGTTCTATCTCAGTGAATATCTTGAGAGCCACAGAGAGGAGTATTACGACAGATTGCTCGCAATTACAGAAGAAGGTGATTGGTTTGGATGGATAGAATATTTTTTAAATGCGATAATCGTTCAAGCCAAAAAAAATATTGGCAAAGCAAAAAAGATACAAAACTTGTACGAGCATTTGAAGAGCAGTTTTATTAATTCCACACATTCGCAATACGCCATTCCTGCACTGGATGCGTTTTTCCATTCTCCGATTTTAAGCAGTACTGCGTTTGCTGCTTCGTCAGGAATAAAAACAAGAGCAACATCAAATCATATTCTCGAAAAATTATCATCACAAAAACTACTATATTTAATTAGGGAAGCAAAAGGGAGTAAACCAGCAGTATACGCTCTATCAGAATTGATAATTATTGCTGATGAGAAGTAAGAATTTGTGGAAAGTAGAATTCACGCAACTCGGGTTGCGTAAAGTGGATCGAGTATGGCTTTACACAAAAAGCTTTGCGGCAAGAAGAGTTTACACAAATACATGAGTAACGGGTAACGGGATAATATAAGGTACCTGGTCTTTATTTTTTATTTGAATTGAACTTGGAACAGTATTTTGTTACTCTGAATTCATCCAGAGGACAGGTCAAGCCCTATCTCTACAGGATAATTTGTCTCATAATTATTCATTTCTCTATCCACTTAATGTTACGAACATACCCATTGGAGTTCTTGATACTAAAAATAAACTCAAAATGCAACATAATATACCTCCGTCCCCAATTTGGTTGACAAAATATCAGGCGAAGGGGACGGGAAATACGAGAGGGAGGGGATTAAGAAATTCCAGAAGGGGATTTTTCCGGAATTCAAAACAGCGATATTTAACTTTTTAACCGCTTTCCCATTTTCACACTGAAACTCATACTTCTGTTTCGCTCGTGCCAACAAGAAGCAAATGCATTGTTCACCATTCACTATTTCTCGTCATTCCCAGGCGCATGACCTTGGGAACCCCGATTACATCGGGGAGCAGGGAATCTATCTTTCTCCACATTTACTTTTCATTATCCATTGGTTGAAGCCTCCTCACCTAATTAATGATGTCAACAATGTCAACCACCGTCCCCATGTTGGATTTTCCAACGGGGCAAGGGATAGGGAGGGGAGGAGAGGAAAAAGAGAGAGAAAGTGGAGAGAAAAATACGGATAGGGATACAGAGCAGAAATTGAGAGATCGGAGCGAAAATCGGGAAATCGGGGACGGTCCAGACACAAGACACTAGATAGAAATGAAGAATGTTTGCGGTTGAACCGTTGAACGGTTGATCTAGCATCTTGAAAATGTTGATCACTCAGGTTATAATATATCTAAGTCTATCTATATAGAAGGAGGGATGATATGCTAATAATAAAAGGACTCATTGGCGGATTGTTTCAGGTCGTTATGTTCGGTGCTTTACTTCTCATCCCGGCGGGATTAGTGCCTGGCGGAACCTGGGTATGGAAAAAGGCGATCTACTTTCTTATCGGTTACGGGATCCTGATAGAAGCCCTCATTGTCTGGCTCTGCATCGTTGCACCGGGCGGAATGGAAGCAAGGTTTAAAAAAGCGCCTAAGGACGAGAGGAGGCCCAGGGAAGACAAGCTTTTAAAACTGCTGGTCATATTATTTATATTTGCTTACTTCATGATCATACCTCTGGATGTCTTTCAATTTCAGATATTCCCTATGCCCGGATCTATCTGGAGTATTATCGGGATCGCATTAGCGGTATTCGGAATACTTTTCAATGGCGGAGCGCTCTATAGCAATGCCTTTATCACCTCATCGATACAGGATCAGACGGATGAAGGGCAGAAGGTCGCGGATACGGGAGTATACGTTATTGTACGGCACCCTTACTATGCATCGCTGTTTTCGCTTTTGATAGGGATATCCTTATGGCTGGAGAGCTGGATGGGGGTGATCGCACTGCTCCCTCTTCTCATCGTACTGATAATCAGGATCGGGGTAGAGGAAAGAACTCTGAAAAAGACCCTCCCCGGCTATGCTGAGTATACGAAAAAAGTAAAATACAGGTTGATGCCGTTTATCTGGTAGCGAAGTGATGCTTCGCAGTGTGAAGTGTGAAGTCTGAAGTGCCAAGTGGGATTATCCAATTGACAATGGACAATTGACAGTTGACAATTACTCTTAATACCATCTCCAATTATTCATTGTATCTGTCATCCTGAGCTTTTCGGCGAAGGATCCATCTGGTATTTACTCCTTGCATTTTCCCCACTTGTGCTCTTGTCACTTGTGCACTTGTGCTCTGCGAAGCGTGTCCCTTGTCCCTTCTTTTTGGCTTCTCGCTTCGCTTATGGTATAATTTCACAAATGAGGGCTGTTTAGAAATGGAGAAAAAAGTAAAAAGTAAAAACCGAGTACCTTTTATTTTGATTAATAAAAAACATGATAAGAAGATAAATCGGGTGATATGGTGGATAGTTGGAGTGGTGGCTTCGTTGCTTGCAGTAATTGTCGTTGTAGGAGAGATCTCTGACCGGATAGGGATATCTTCACTTCGATCACATATTGAAGAGTCAAACAAAATGCTTGAGGCTTTTGAAGCAAGCATGGACGGCAACAGTCAGGGACAATATGAAAATGAGTTGAATGAGAATGCCTGGGATTATTATTCTGATGGCTCACTCGAACATTTCAGCTCCAGCAGAAGTATCATCATCTATGAATATGAGAATCCAGAACTTTCTGATGATGTGATCGCAGAGTTGGGAAAATATACAGGACTTGAGAAAATTATTCTCAATGGTGCGAGATGTAGATATTGTGAAATACCTTGGGATTACAGAGACCCTGATTCAAAGCTTCCGAATTTATCCCAGTTAAAGAGTGTTGCAAAATATTTAAATGTTCTTGCCAAGTATTACTTGGAAAATGGAGAAAACCCTAAGGCATTGGAAGTTTTACATGCCGGATTCATTATGTCATCGGATCTCTCAAAAGGCATTCCCGCTCTCGTAGCAGAAATGATTAAAACCGCATGTGATACTATCCTGCTTAATGCTGTTGAATATGGTTTAAGCAAAGACTATTTTAATAGTCAGGAACTTGCGGAAATTTCTGCTATGCTGATCATTGAACCAGAAAAAGACATTGCGGATATGGTTTACTGGGATATTCTTCAAATGCTATATCTTTTTGCAGGTAATACCAATATTGGATCTGACGCTGATCCCGTTGACACTTCAAATACTTCTCCAGGCTATTTCACAAAGCGTGTCATACATTTGAAATCGTGGTTTTCACTCTATTTAGGTATGGCGAAAACATATGATCTTATGGCTGAACTGAATGAGAAGGTGAAGGGGCGTAAGTGGAACGAAATCTATAAAGAGACTGATGAATACCAAAGCAAAATCGAGAAAACATCTCTTTGGGGATATCTTATGCCTGTTTTTGATTTTGTATATTTTAAATACCTTGCCACTGAGCAGAGGATGAAGCTTGTAAAAGTCGCTGCGTTATTGGCGAAGTATGAAAAAGACAATGATGAATATCCAGATAGTCTTGAAGAATTGGGATTGGATGAGAATCTGCTTAAAGATAAACTATCAGGTTCGAAATTGATATATAAGATCAAGGAGGATAACTCTGTTATGATTGGGGTTGATATACACAAGATAAATATCCCACAGAGAAATCCATATAAAAAATATGTTGATTACTTTGAGCCAATAGTCTTAGATTAAATATGGTACTTGGTCTTTATTATTTATTTGAATTAGCGAACTCTGATTTAGCAACAAAATCAATTATATAAATTTGCATTGGTATAACAAAAGTATTACAATTATACATAGATTTGAAAGTTAGGAGCACAGAACTACTGAATTATGTTACCATTCAGCATCGAAGAGCTTATTGAAGGAAAAATAATAGAATCCGAAAGGATTGAATTTAAAAAAGGTTGGAATCCAGAACCCATTATTCACACAATTACCGCTTTTGCAAATGACCTTCATAACTGGGGCGGCGGATATATTATTATCGGGATTGAAGAAATCGAAGGAAAAATAGTCGATATTCCCGGATTATCAGATCAAAGAATTGAGAAGATCCAGAAAGAGTTGAATGGTGTATGCAGAAAGATCATTCCGAATTACTTCCCGAAGGTATTTCCCGAAACCTATAAAGGTCAAGGGATTTTGGTCATATATGTTCCCGCCGGAGAAGCCCGGCCCTATAAGTGTGCGGAAACTCTCGGCAAGAAGGGAGTTCAATATCATTACTACACACGATTTGGAAATAATACGATCAAAGCAAATCACGAGCAGGAAAAAGAGTTGTTTTCTCTATCAGAGGATATTCCTTTTGATGACAGGATTAATATTCATGCTGAAATTGAGGATATCGACCATAAACTTGTTATAGAATTTCTCTCACGGATTAATAGCAATTTAATTTCAGAAGGCCCTGAAACATATAATCCTCTTGAATTATGCAAGAGTTTGAATATTGTCCGCGAACAGAATGGACAATGTATGCCTCTCAACATTGCATTGATGATGTTTTCCCCCGATCCTGAGAAGTTTTTTCCTTATTCTAGAATCGAAGTAAATCATTTCAAAGATGCGGAGGGTACACAATTTACAGAGAAGAACTTTAAGGGTCCGATAAATAAGCAGCTGTCCAATGCTCTTGATTACATTAATACAAACTTTATTAATGAAAATGTCAAAAAAGTGGATGAGCAGGCAGAATCCCTGAGATTTCATAACTACCCATTCAAAGCGATAGAGGAAACCCTTGCTAATGCGATATATCATCGGGACTACTCAGTTCGGGAAACAGTAGAAGTGAATATCAGGCCGGACAGGATCGAAGTATTGTCGCGACCAGGTCCATTGCCTCCATTGATACAAAAAGATTTTGAGAAGGAGAAGGTTATTCCGAGAAGCTATCGAAATCGAAGGATTGGGGATTTTTTAAAGGAACTACATCTTACCGAAGGAAAGTGTACCGGTATTCCCACTATTTGGAAGGAAATGGAGAGAAATGGATCACCAAAACCAGTTTTTAAAACAGATGAGTACAGAGCTGCATTTTTTGTTACCCTTCCGATTCATCCTTTGGTAATTAAAGAGGGAATTCCGGACTCCCCCCAAGTTACCCCCCAAGTTACCCCCCAAGATGAAAATGGAATTCATTTGACAAAGCTTGAGACAAAAATACTGGATTTAATCAAGAGTAATAACAGAATATCAAGAAAACAAATAGCTGTTGAATTGGGGATATCTCCAGACACGGTTAAAGAATATATCCGCCGATTGAGGGACAAAAAGGTAATTGATAGAGAAGGAAAAACAAGATCCGGCAAGTGGATTATTCTATGAGTATAGCAAATATCAATTTTGTCCCAAGCTTGTCCCAAGTTTGTCCCAAGTTAACATGTGGTGTGTTGGAATCCCCCCAAGTTGACGAAGTAGGATTAGGTCAGAAAAACCTTATATTTTCTTTTCCACTTGACACTTCGGACTTCACACTTCACACTGCGAAGCATACCTTGCGAACTCTGATTCTGCAACAAAATCAATTATAGAAATTTGCATTGGTATAACAAAAGTATTACAATAAATTAAAGGTTTCGATTACTATTTATAGGAGCTTTGTTTTGGGGATCATTGTGACAAGGAGAAAAGATGTCTATCAAAATGGCGTGGAAAACAGGTACTATCCGAAATGAATAAACAAGAATTGATCAAAATGCTTGAAGATATAGAATGGGAGGACTTCGAGGCCAAAGAAGCTAAAACTGCAGTTCCTAAGAATTCTTGGGAAACAGTAAGCGCTTTTTCAAATACTGCTGGTGGCTGGCTTGTCTTTGGTATCAAGAAATCCGGGAAAAAGTATTTCATTACAGGCATTGATAATATCGAAAAGATTGAGCAGGATTTTTTAACAACCCTCCGTGGTGAGAAATTCAATAAAAAAATGTCTGTGACCAGTAAAAAATACGAAATAGAAGGAAAAAACATCCTTGCATTCTACATTTCTTCGGCTTCTTCAAAAGACAAACCAATCTATTATAATTCTCGAAAAAATACTTTTATCAGAACTGGAAGTGGTGATCAGCGTGCAACTCCTGAAGAAATAGATGCAATGTATAGAGATTCTTCCTATGATCAGAAAGACAAGGAAATAACTAAGTTTACATTGAAGGATCTAGATATCGAAACAATGGATAACTACAGAACATATCTCAATAATATTGAACCGGATCACCGATATAACAAGTATTCAACTGAGAAACTCCTTTCAAAGCTGTGCGCTCTCAAGGATGGGAAAGTCACAATAGGAGGACTTCTCGTTTTTGGACAGGAAGATAGTATTGCAGATATAATAACAGATTTCAGGATAGATTATTTGGAAATAATGGGGACATCTTATTCTGATGCAGAAGATAGGTACTCCTATCGTCTTCCAGAGGAGAAGAACCTTTTTACTTACTACTTCAGTATAATGGAACGATTAATCAGGAAAATCGACATCCCTTTCAAATTGAAAGGTGCTTTTAGAGATGAAAATCCTCCTCAGAAGATCGCTGTCAGAGAGGCACTGGTAAATCTTCTGATGCATTCTGATTATTTCAGCCCCGCTAAACCGAGAATAAGATCCTTTATTGACAGAATAGAATTTTTCAATCCGGGTTCCCTTCCCAAACCCATTGAGCAGATAATACAGGAAGACTTTTCTCTTCCAAGAAATCCTACGATTGCAAAGATATTTCGAGTAATTCACCTTTCTGAGAATATCGGTTCCGGATTTCACAAAATGCTTGAAGGTTGGAAATCATATTATAAACAGACTCCTGTGATTTCAAGTGATATAGATATGTATAAAATTACCTTTCCTTTTACTACTGAAAAAGGTGGTCAAAAAGGTGGTCAAAAAGGTGGCCAGAAAGGGTGGCCAGAAAGGGTGGCCAGAAAAGGTGGCCAGAAAATAACAGAAAAGCAGTTAATTGTTCTCACAATTATTGGAAATAATCCATCAATATCGCGAAAAGAAATTGCTAAAAAACTAGGTATAAATGTATCTGCAGCCAGGAAACACATTGATGCATTACGAAGAAAGAGATTGCTCAAAAGGGTAGGTCCCGACAAAGGCGGACACTGGGAAGTATTAGAAGAGGCAACAGAGGAATAGTATATGGTGACTTACCCAAAGAGAAATTCTAATAATCATATTTTGCCTACGGATAAAACTACGGGTAAAACTACGGATAAAACTACGGGTAAATTTACCAAGAAAGGTTCCCAGAAAACTACCCAAGAAACTACCCAAGAAATTCCCCAGAAAATTAAAAATGAGGGATTAAATGAGGGATTAAAAACACTTCTAGAGTGCATCCGTGTAAACCCTGGTATTCAGGCCAAAGATATTTCTAAGTTATTGAACAATAGGCCAATTAAGACAATTGAAAGGCAGATAAGTGATCTTAAGAATAGGCAATTAATCGAAAGAAAAGGAAGTCGAAAAACAGGTGGATACTATATAACGGACTTGGCGGATTAAATGGCGGATTAAATGGCGGATAATAAAAAATGAATAGAGCAAGAACCCTCTCCATATTTCAGGTGAAAAGTGAAAGGTGAAAAGTGAAAAGGGGAACCGGACAGTCATATTCTACATTAAAGGCTTGGGTGCTTGCCGATAAACTAGCTCACAAGATATATGATATAAGTTTTCAATTTCCACAGGAAGAAATATATGGACTTACATCACAAATAACGCGTGCCGCATTATCCGTTCCGACAAATATTGTTGAGGGATATACCAGGATAAGCAGACCTGAGTTAAAACATTTTTGCAGTATTACGTTAGGTTCTCTTGGCGAAACAGGTTATTTACTTGACTTCTCATTAAAAAGAAAATACATATCTCAAACGGATTATACTGAGGTAAAAAATCTGCATCAGGAAACAGGAGCGTTACTCTGGAAATTCTACCATTCTCTTGAATCCAAAATCAGGAAGGAGAAAAAATGAGTGCATTATTTCATCTCCCTTTTTCCATCTCCCTTTTCAGCAAAGCCTGCTTTGCTACCTTTTCCCATTTCCCTTATCAGCGAACTTGTTCGCAACCTTATCACTTATCAGCAAAGCTTGCTTTGCGACCGTTTCCCATTTCAGCGCAGCGACCTTTTCACGTTCCGCGTTGCATACATGGAACTACTAAGGAGTTAATGTAATGAGTCTGCACACATATGTAAACAAGATTAAAAAGCTGTATAAAAGCGGAATCTCCACCGAACACAGCTATCGTGGTGATCTTCAGGTTCTATTGACCGATATGGTGCCGGGTATTATTGTTACCAATGAACCCAAAAGGCAGGAGTGCGGCGCACCGGATTATATCATCCAGAGAAAGCAGGTGCCACTCGGTTATATTGAGGCAAAGGACATTGGAATAGACCTCAACAAGATAGAGAAGTCCGAACAGCTCAAACGATACCTTAAATCTCTTGACAATCTCATTTTGACTGACTATCTGGATTTCCGGTTTTTCCGCTATGGTGAAAAGGTGGGAGAGATCCATCTAGGCGAAGTCGTTGACGGTAAGATATCGGTTTTCTACAACAATTTTGCATCTTTTGAAACCCATATCAAGGACTTCTGCAATTTTCAGGGACAGACGATAAAGTCATCCTCCAAGCTGGCTAAGATAATGGCGCACAAGGCAAAATTAATGGAAGAGATCCTCCACAATGTTGTTACTGAAGAAGGTGACAACTCATTAAAGGATCAATTAAAGGCGTTCAGAAGAATTCTTATCCATGATCTGAAAGAAGAAAGCTTTGCTGACATATACGCTCAGACGATAGCGTATGGAATGTTCGCCGCCCGTCTTCATGATACCACGCTGGAGGATTTTTCCAGACAGGAGGCAAGAGACCTCATCCCCAAGTCAAATCCATTTCTCAGAAATCTCTTTGACTACATATCGGGAGCCAATCTTGATGACCGAATCGTCTGGATAGTGGATGAGCTGGCTAATATCTTTCAGGCGACCGACCTCAAAGAACTTCTGAAAGATTTCGGAAAGCAGACAGGGCAGTATGATCCGTTTCTGCATTTCTATGAGACCTTCCTTGCTGAATACAATCCGAAGCTCAGAAAATCCAGAGGAGTTTACTACACTCCTGAACCAGTAGTCGATTTCATAGTCCGTGCAGTTGATGATATTTTGGTCAGTGAGTTTGGTATTAAAAAAGGCCTTGCTGATACCTCCAAGGTTACGATCAAATATGATTCGGATGTTACCGACAAGAGAACAAAATCAAAAAAAATGCAGATTGAAAAAGAAGTCCACAAGGTCCAGATACTTGACCCCGCCGCGGGAACGGGTACATTTCTGGCGAATGTGGTAAAGCATATCTACAAGAAATTTGAGGGACAGGAGGGCATCTGGTCTAATTATGTGGAGGAGCATCTTATACCTCGTCTCAACGGCTTTGAGATACTCATGGCTCCATATGCGATGTGCCATCTGAAGCTTGAAATGCTTTTGACAGAAACTGGATACAAGCCAAGTACAAAAGGGAGTGAAAAGCGTCTCAGGGTATTTCTCACGAACAGCTTGGAGAAAGCCCATCCAGATACAGGGACACTCTTTGCGTCCTGGCTTTCAAAGGAATCTGAAGACGCAAATTTTGTGAAACAGAACACTCCCGTCATGGTAATTCTCGGCAATCCACCATACAGCGGGGAAAGTTCCAACAAAGGCCAATGGATCATGGATCTGATGGAGGATTATAAGAAAGAACCAGGTGGACAAGAGAAATTGAAAGAAAAGAATTCCAAATGGATCAATGATGACTATGTTAAGTTCTTAAGATATGGACAGCACTTCATCGAGAAGAATGGAAGTGGGATCCTTGCCTTCATTAATCCACATGGTTTTTTAGATAATCCGACATTCAGAGGAATGCGGTGGCATCTACTTAAAACCTATGACAAGATTTATTCATTAAACCTACATGGCAACGCCAAGAAGAAGGAGAAATGTCCTGATGGCTCATATGATGAGAATGTCTTTGATATTCAACAAGGAGTCTCAATAAATCTGTTCGTTAAAACTGGAAAGAAGAAATCTAGTGATTTAGCTGAAGTATATTATTCAGACCTTTATGGTTTAAGAGATTACAAGTATAATTTTCTAATTGAGAATTCAAAGAATTCAGTTGATTATAAGAAACTACTGAACAAACCAAAAATGTATTTTATGGTACCAAGAGATTATGAAACGCAAGAATCTTATACTAAGGGTTTCTTAATTAACGAATTGTTTGTCAATAACAATGTAGGGATTGTTACTTCCAGAGACTCATTTATTATATCGGAAGATGAGAAGACATTGGTAAAAAGAATAAAGGATTTTATTAATCTCGATCGTAATGAGATTTTACAGAAATATAAAATCAGTGAAAATAAAAGATGGAAAATTAATGAAGTGAAATCAATGATAAATGATATAGACATGAATAACATTGTAAATATTATGTACAGGCCATTTGATATTAAAAAGATTTACTACAATGATTACTTTGTTGAAAGGACAAGAAGAGATATTATGTACCATATGGTTGCTGGAGAAAATCTGGGAGTCGTTTATAAATTGGGAAACTCAGAAGAAAAATCTGCTTCAGCGATGGTATCAAGAAATATTATAGATTTCAGAAGTTGGTCAAGACCAGGTATGCAAGGAGGCGATTCCATTGCTCCACTCTATCTTTATCATGAAAATCCTGAACAACTAACTATTTCGGGAGAATATGGAAGAAAACCCAATCTTGATATGGATATTATTCAGAAGATCGCTAATGGATTGAAATTAACATTCACTAATGAGAAAGAGGATACAGTGGGGACATTTGCCCCAATCGATATCCTCGACTATATCTACGCTATGCTTCACAGCCCATCGTACAGAGAGAAGTACAAGGAATTTCTCAAGATCGATTTCCCCAGAGTTCCTTATCCTAAGGATAAAAAAACATTCTGGAAGCTGGGTGAGAAGGGAGGTGAGCTCCGGCAGATACACCTTCTGGAATCCCCAAAAGTGGAGCAGTACATCACCAAATATCCAGTTGGCGGAGATAACATAATCACTCGAAAGCTCACCACGAAAAGCCCCGGATTTGAGTTTACGGATGAGAAAAAAGGCATCGGTCGTGTCTGGGTCAATGATGAACAGTATTTTGATGATGTCCCGCTCATTGCTTGGGAGTTTTACATCGGAGGATACCAACCTGCCCAGAAGTGGTTGAAGGACAGAAGAGGTCGCGCATTGACCTCAGACGACATCTTCCACTACCAAAAAATCATTGTTGCTCTCACCCAAACCCATAGGATTATGGGGGAGATAGATAAAATTGATAGAATTTAGGATATTTACATATGGATGATGATATAAAAGCATTGATTGAAATTCTCAAACATGAAGGGAGAGGTGACCTAGCGGAATTGCTCATTGAGTCATCTAGTAATGTTGATATGTCAGGTTCTTACGGCAACTACATGTATTCAGTCCTCAGTAAATTTGAGATATTCTCACCATACAAAAGATATAAAAAATTAAGGGCATTAAACGACAATGACAAAGAGTTTATTCTGAAATGCCTACTTGAAATTTACCCTCACAAGGAGCGAGAAC
Source organism: bacterium (assembly GCA_023133295.1). Classification (GTDB taxonomy): domain Bacteria; phylum AUK180; class AUK180; order AUK180; family AUK180; genus JAGLWT01. The sequence goes on from JAGLWT010000090.1 coordinate 31,929, forward strand.
CTGAAATAGTTGATATTATCTTCTATTTGAGCAAAGAACATACAGTTAAGGAGCATTCAGCAGGAGAAATAGTGGAAGTCGATCGCTTCATCATAGCTTTTCGAGAATATGTAAATACATTAATTAATATGGAGTATTTTGTCGGTGTTGGTTGGGTCGATATCGATGGTGATCCCTATTTTGATACTTCAGAATTACACTCAGATATGACGATTGAACTTGGCATTGAGTCATTTGAAGATCTAAATTCAGTTGGTGTTCTATTTGACCTAATCGAGTTCTACTATGGTGTCTTGAAGAAAGAATATAAGGATGGCGAAAAATCCCCCAGATATAAATATACAGTAAAAGTAAATAAACTTCTTAAAAAATTCAACCTTAAAGATATCATTAGTGAGGGAAAAATGAGTAGAAATGATAAAGAACTTCTTCAATGTTCTCTCAAAAAAAGCAAAGTGATTAATAATCCGAAAATATCTAAGTGTTATGATCTGTTTATATGCCACGCATCAGAAGATAAAGAGACAATTGTGAAAGAACTCACTTCGGAATTAGAAAAACACGGGATTAAATTCTGGATTGATGCTCTTAATATAAAATGGGGCGATGGAATAGTGAGTTATATTAATGATGGATTAGGAAAATCAAATTATGTTCTTGCAATTATTTCAAAGGCCTTTGTTGACAAGAACTGGCCAGAGAAGGAGTTAAATGCCGCTCTACATCTTGAAATTAGTTCTGGAAAAACGAAAGTATTGCCCTTGTTAGTAGGTGATATAGATATTAAGGCTAAGTATCCATTATTAGCTGAAAAATATTATAAGAAATGGGAAGATGGTCTTGAGATTATTATTAATGCTTTATTGATCAGATTAGCAAAAGAGGAGGATTAATGTGAGTAAAAGTTATGACTACTTTGACATTTCTGAAGTTGATAAGGAAACGTGGGAAAAAATTTGCCCGAAAGGGACATATAGAATCTTAACAACAGCTGAGCTTCTTACGCAAAAGATATTACCAGAAGATCTAGTAAAAAAATTCAACAACGTTCTTGTGGTTGCTTCGGATATTCTTGAGATTAATACAACTTTCTACATGGTTAATGGAAATAGAGTGGATCAGAATGCCGGTCAAATCGATCAACAACCATTTGGCTTTGCCTTTGTAGATGATCTTCCAAGCTTTAGTGGAATTCTGGTTCAACATGGTAATTGGAATGATAGAAGTACACCACCGCCTAATGATTTCTGGGAAAAGATAGCTCTTAGTGGATTGTATGTTTCATTGCCGCTTAGTGAAATGCCAATATCCCTATCAGGATCTCTTTCTGATTTAGGCATTGAAAGTCAATATGATGCTTTTAGGGACTTATATAGTAGATATCACAATGATATTAAATCAGATAATTCATAAAAAGAGGATTTTCGGGAACGGTTGTTGTGTTTGCTGCAAAATAGATGCTGCTTAGGGACAGTGATAGGTTGAAATGAGACAAAAAAAAACAAAAAATCATCGTTGCCTTCACCGAGACCCATCGGATAATGGGGGGGATTGATGAGATTAATATATTGTAGGATTACAGAGGTAAAAAATGAATGAAAAAGATAAGAAGCTTACATTCTCAGAGAGAACCGGGAATAAACCAATAAATAAAGCCCTACAAATAGATTCTATGAATGATGATTTACGAATGGCTTTGTGGAACATATTCTATATATTTTTCTTTGATGGGAATAAATCACGCAGCATTAGTTCCAAATATAAGATGTTCTTTTCAGTGTTATGGATTAACTATTTCAAATTGCCATATGATCAATTTCCTGTAAAGGTAAATGAAATGAGGGATTTCATTAAATCACATATTCTCACGCAATGGAAATGGTATGAGGTCTATGATTTTATTGAGAGAATCCCCAAAGTAAAAGATATTCCAGTTAATCCAAATGAATTTAAAGACACATGCAACAAAATATTGAATAGGGAACATTCAGCCTATAGGTTTATTGACGAACATTTAACTCCGATAGTTGAAAACTGTGAAATTGAAGAAATAGAAAAGGCTTTGAAATCCTCATTTTCTTCGGTTCAAACACATGTGAGAAGAGCCTTAGAGCTTCTGTCAGACAAGAACAATCCTGATTATCGAAACTCGATAAAAGAATCTATAAGTGCAGTGGAAGCACTTTGTAGAATAATTGCTGAAGATAATAGCGCTACGTTGTCCGATGCGATCAAAACAATGAAAAAGAAGAAGAAAATGCATTCTCAATTTGAGCAGGCAATTCTAAATCTTTATAATTACTCAAGCGATAATGCAGGGATAAGACATTCACTAACTGAATCCACAGAAGAGGTAACTTTGGTGGAAGCCCGTTTTGTTTTAGTAACTGTTTCAGCGTTTATCAATTATATTACTTGGATTTTCAAGAATGAAATTGGATGAGCTTCACAAATATAATGCAATTTGATAATACTAACAAGCAGATAGTATACCTTAAGGAGAAGAGATGGATTCTAGGTATTTAGAGCATCAGGGAATTCGGGGACGGTAGTTGCGAAAGTTGCAAAATTACTGGCATTCTTTAAATAAATAATTGTGTATAGGGCTGAAAGGGGAGAGCAGGTTGTATCAATCCGCTAAGAATACCGGATTTGATTTCAGTTTATTGTGTGGTATAATAAGCCAAATGAAGAAGGGAGATATTGGAAAATGAAAAATGAAAATGCAACAAATGCAACAACCGTCCCCGGAATTCTCCAAGTGAGGGCTGTTTAGAAGTGGAGAAAAAAGTATCTTTCCTTGTTAAGAAAATATTTAGGATCGTAATTTTGATTATTTCACCGCTAATCCCTTGGTTCTATATAAAAATGATTTTTTATTTCGAAGGCTCTCCATGGGGCCCGCTTTGCCTTCTCCATCTGTTTTATGATTATACCAAACCGTTTGTTTGGGAGCGAATCTTCTTCGGCACTGTTGGATTATTGCTTGGTTTAGTATTTGGAATCAATGCTTGTAAGGTGCTTGTGGATTTTAAGAATAAGGAAAAACTCTACTTCAAAGCTCTCAGATTGTTCTTTATCATATTAGGGTTAGTATATCTAGCGATTCTTGTTTTCTCAATGGTTGATATGACAGTTATTCCAATATGGTATTCTGAGAAATCATATCTTTTTAGAGTAGCCTTCTTTTTTTCAGAATATACTATGTGAAAAATCCTGACAAGCAAGGTAGTTTGTCTTCACTATTAAATTGAACTTTGATTTTGCAACAAAATCAATCAAAGAAATTTGCATTGGTATAACAAAAGTATTACAATAAATTAGAGCTTTCGAGTACGATTTATAGGAGCTTTGTTTTGGGGATGGATAATGTCAGTTATAATGATCTGCTTTTAGCATATTATGATATTATGGATATCCTTACTGAAGAGTATGTAGAAATTGATTCATTTAATACCGATAACGAAATTCAAATCCATGCTAGAGTATTTGTAAAGAGCATAATTACAAAACTCCTGACTATTTCAAAGCTTCAGCCGAGCGTAGCAACTATCGATGGAAAGGGGCTATGGGATTATTTTTCTCTTGGTATTTTGGCGCGAGCCGTTGTTGAGGAGTATTATCTTTTCTGGTATTTGTTTTTAGATTCTAAAGACGAAGAGAAATTAGCATTTCGATTCAGATATTATAGATTTCGAGGAGAAAGTAAGAGGTTAGAACTTTTTAAGTTGAATCCTAATCTATCTGGAAGGATACAAGAGAAGGACTTGGCATTACAACAAGAAGAAAGGGAATTGAAGCAATCAAAATATTACAAGGAAACAAATAAAGAATTTAGTATAAGTGCTATCAGGAAAGCGTATCTTAGAAATCCAGTTTTCGAAAAATCCCTTAAGAAAAGGTTTGAGAACAATATGGAAATGTCACATATGCTTCTTTCTCAGTACAGTCATAACACGGGTTTAGCGTATTCGCAGATGAAGAATTTCAAGAATGAGGATAATGATCATAATAGGAAGATGTTTGCTGCGATAATGGTACACGTAATTGAATTTCTGCCGCCATTTTCTATGTATATTATAGAGTTGTTTCCCGAAATAAAAAAATACACTAAAAAGCTTGAAAAATTCTTTGAAAAACATTCAAAGCAAATGGGTGCTGAGTGATGATATGCACTTCAAAATTTCTCGTTAATTACTTGAAATATTCTGAGGAGAAGAAATGTCAATCCATTCGTATATTAATGAAGTAAAAGGCAAAGGTACAATACTCAATATCCTACACGACGACATCTTCCACTACCAAAAAATCATCGTTGCCCTCACCGAAACCCACCGGATTATGGGGGAGATAAAAGGGATTATTATTTTATAAATTATGGAGGAGTGTAGATGAAGAGATTTGCAATTTTACTTGGGTCTGAAGAATATAAAGATTTCTTGATGACGAAGTATTGTCATAATGATGTGAATAACCTTAAAGAAACTCTGATAACTTGTTGTGACTATTTAGAACAAGACGTTTATAGCAGACTTCTTACTCCTGAAGATGAAATTCATCCCCTTGAAATTCTAAAAGAAGTTGAGAAGCTGCTTGAAAAATCTCAAGAGGGTGATTCAATTCTGTTTTACTATTCTGGTCATGGAGCATTAATTGAAAATGAGGGATATCTAATTTTGTCGACTACTAGTCTCACAAATATACAACAAACTTCTATTCCAATACGGGATATAAACGAAGTTCTAAAGAAGGATGGCAGGTTGTGCGTTAGAATATTTGATGCATGTCATTCAGGAATCGACATTAGGGATAGCACACTCAATCCAACAGGTTTTATCAGGGAAATACTATCATCAACAAATGAAGGATGGGCAACACTAGCTGCTTGCAAGGAAAATGAAGGAAGCTATCCAGATGATTCTATTGAAAGTGGAGTGTTTTCTTACTACCTGTGCGAAGCAATAAGAGAGTATAAGAATGGAGATGAAATATATCCCGAGGAATTGAAGATCAAAATTTGTAGAGGTGTAGAAAAGTGGCTAGAGGATAAACCTTATATTCAAACTCCGACTCTAAATTCTTCGATCTCAGGAAACGTTCCAATTGCAGTACGAAAGGTAATAGTAGAGGATACACAAGAAAATGGTTCTGAAATAGAAGATCCACAGAATGATGAATTAATTAGTTCAACCTTAGAAGTATTACATGAATATGCGAAGCGTGGAATCACTGCAAATAAGGAGAATTATGAACAACAAATCAATCTAATGAAAAGCATTTTCAATGACACTAAAAAAGAGAATGCATTATTAACTGACGCTGAAGTAATTGTATCAGATAGTGAGTCCATTCCAGCGTATCTGAAAAGACTCATTGTGCGAAAATTTGATGACCTTGGGTTGAAATCATCATTTGATATTCGTATAGTTCGAATATACGAGGAGGAGAATCCGATATTTAAGAGGATTATGGGTGGATTATCTACACGAAAAATAGAAGAGATTAAGTATATCATCAAACAGCCATATGACTATCCAGATAGCTTTATACAAGTAAAGGTGAAGCAACAAGGCTTCATTCCAAGTGGCTTGATTTTCTGCTTCATTATACCCCTGCAAATGAAAATATGGATAATTGCAGGATATTCTATGGGAGATAGAGATATCTGGAGTGACAGAAGTAATGAAATTATTTCTGCTAATAAATTGGATTATAAATGTAGTGATAGAGAAACAGTTAAAGCTTTGGCTGATTTGCTAATTAGGAAATTCAAGGACAAGTATCTTCAGAAGTGTAAGCAAAGGGAGAAGTATTTAGAAAATAAGGAGGATAAATAGATTGGAAGCAGGATATTGAATATGGGAATTTTGAAAATGAAAATCAAATCATACCAAAAAATCATTGTATATTGGAAAGAAAAAGATATAGTGGAGATAGATGTAATTGATGTTTTATGATTATATGGAGGATTAAATGAGTAATGCTGAATTTTATCATTATATTCATCATGGTTCTGAGGAAAGAAATCTGGAATATAAGTGTTCAATGAATTGGGATTCGGAGGAAATAAAAAGTAAAATCACAAAAACATGTATAGCGATGAGTAATCTTCCAGATGGCGGGGTCATTGTATTGGGAGTCAAGGAAATTGAAAAAGATGTATTTTATCCAGAAGGAATGTTAGAACAAGATTACAATTCATTTAATCAAGATAATGTGCAGCATTGGGTAAATAATCATGCAGATCCTTATGTGTTACTCACAGTAAAAAAAATAGAGGTAGAAAATCTTAAGTATATTGTTATCCAGATCAAAGAATTTGATTTGTATCCGGTAATATGCAAGAAAGATAGTGTTACAATTAATGAAGGTGAAATTTACTGTAGACCAAAACGAAAGAATGAATCTGTTAAAATACCAAGTCAAAATGAAATGCGTGAAATACTTGAATTAGGTGTTAAGAATGCTGTAAGAAAAAACTTGTATCAATGTCATAATCTCATAAAAGAAGTGAATAAGGAATTGGATACACAAGATAATAGTAATTTTGAGAAGGAAATTGAGGATTTATAAAATGGTAGATAACAACAAGCTTGTTAATGTAATTAAAGGTAATCCATACTGGAGAGTAATAATTCGTCCTCTGAAATATAATGCAGATCTTTTAAGTTTTAATAGGGCGAAAAAGATTATTATTGATTCTGCTATTAATCTTCGAGGGTGGCAATACCCCGCCTTTCACGAACATGAGATAATCAACAAAGAGAATTATATAGAAGGAAAGATTAATTGGAGCTCTTTTAATGAATATTGGAGGTTTTATCAAAGTGGTCAATTTATACACTTATTTAATTTACAGGAGAATCTAAGACTTAAAAATGAAGGGAAGGTGCCCTCATTTTTGAGTCCCACTCCAAAAGAAGAACCTTTGTCTTATATAAGCATAATCTCTACAATATATCTATTCGTGGAGATATTTGAGTTCGCAATCAGAATAACTGAAGAGGATATTTATAATTCTGGAGTATATATGAGTGTACAATTGAATAAATGTGATAAAATGAGATTGTTTTCATATGAGTCCTCGAGGATATTCTTCAAATCGTATATGTGTGAATCAGAAAAGATAAATATCGAAATTTCTTTAGGTAAAAATATAATATTAACAGAAGGCAGAGAAATATGCCTTGAAAAAGTACAGAGATTTTTTGAATATTTTCAATGGGGTAATTTCCCAGAGGACTTAATTAGAGAAGAACAGAAAAAATTATTGGAGAGGAGAATCTAAACATTATACACGATATATATTACTCAAATTTTGTTGTTGGAATAGAAAAAATAAACAAGAAGGGAAAGAAGAGAATAAAGGCATTCAGTGTATGGGATTCAGATTTACCTAGAAAAAATATTTTATTTATTAAAGGAATTGATCCTGAGTATTTCAAATACATTGCTGAACACAATATGGCCAATTTAGATAATGAAAAAAGAAATTATGCAGCAACAAATATGCGCATTTCTTATATGCACGGCCTTGAAACACTCTTTTCCTTATTGTTTGCATCTTTACAGTCTCCTGATTGTATTCACGGATGGTTGATGAAATACAATTTAGGAGATTTGAGAGAATTAATCCTCACGGGAATTCAGGGAATTCAGGGACGGTCGTTGCATTTGTTGCAAAAGACACGCTTCGCAGTTGCCCAGTGGACCCAGTATCCTAAAGGAAAATCGTTCTGATAAATAGTTCCGAATCACATCTTCAATACAAACATATCACAATAGTTATAATGAAAGCCACAGAATTAACCTTACTATCAAAATAGATATTCGAATATAAGCATACATAGTGTTCTGGCATTATACTTGATAATAAGAGTAATAGATAGGAGGTGAATATGGCTGTAAAAGTATTCATTAGTTATTCTTCAAAGGATGGAAGGCGAGTGAAACCGATAAAAGATGTATTGGAAAAGTATCCTGGACTGAAGATATTTTTTGCTGATGATTCATTTTTTCCGGGCGATAATATTCCTGAACGAATAAAAGCAGAGATTGAGAAATGTGATTATCTCTTCCTATTTCACAGTAAAAATTCATTGAAATCGCAATGGGTTCAAAACGAGATTGGAATAGCGTATGGGAAAAGCAAGACGGTAGTACCAATTCTACTGGACAAAGCTAAACCAGAAGGAGTAATAAAAACTGTAACAAATTACTTGGATCTAACAGATAAGAAGAAATTTGATATTGCAGTGAATGAACTACTTGAAGTTGTTAGAAAGAAAGAGAATGAGAAGAATTTGTCCACTGGCCTTTTAATAATTAGTGTGATAATAATAATTGGACTGATTATCTGGGGGAACTCCAAATAGTATCCCTGAGCTATGAGAATCATAGGATCGAAAAAATCTTCGCTTCTAAGAAATATCGCAAATATTCATCAATCTGTAATTCCTTTCGATTCCATATGCGAGCATATCCGAAGTTGTCTCCTGGCATGCGAAATGCACATAGAATCTTTGCTCTTTTTGCGTTGAATTTTTTGATTTAAAAGTGTTTATTGAGTGTTAAATTTGATTATTTGGATCATTTTCTCATAGAACATAATTATATGGTTGAATGTGAGAAGTATTTTTTCACGAAAGGAGTTGTATTATGCCGAAAACAGGTGAAAAACCAGGGATAGGTAGGTATAGATGTACCAAATGCGGACAAACAGTAGTCCTGGATGATAGGAGTGATACATTACCTCCTTGTCCAAAATGTGCGAACACAAACTTTCGAAGATTAATTATGAGGAAAAGATGAGTCATAAAACTATCACAATTAATTTTGACGGTTACTGGAGAGATGTGAACAAAAACAGCATTCCAAATAAATCAGGAATTTATTGTGTCTATGAGTGTACCCATAATAGAGATAAAGAAAATATAACTATTCATAAATTAATCTACATAGGCGAAGCTGGGAAAGTTAGGGACAGGATTTTAGGTCATGAGAAAAGAGAGAAATGGTTACAATATGTTGGCAAAGGAAATGTATTATGCTTCAGTTTTGGGGATATTGACAATGAAGCAGATAGGGAGCGAGCTGAGGCTGCTGTGATAAATAAGGAAAAACCGCCTGTAAATGAAGAATATAAGAATAATTTTCCCTTTGATTCGACTACTATAAAATTAACAGGGGAGATTACGTTACTGCATAATAATTATACAGTAGAATAGAGCGATGGAATAGAGTTAAATAATAAAATGCATACAAGAATGATGGGGAGATGATAATGTCTGAATGGGTATTTGATAAAAATGGACAACCTATTATAATTCATGATGATGATTGCTTTAGAGATAGTAACGGGCAAGTAATTGCGTGGATCTCTCGCAACAATGTTTACGACTTGAATGGCATGCATGTTGGCTGGTTTGAGGATGGAATTCTTCTAGACTCTCAAAACCAAGTTTTAGGATTCTTATATAATGCGAGCGGGCATCTTCCTTCACGACCTGGGCTTACCGGAACGCCTGGTACACCTGGTTTTGCCGGTAGACCTGGTCGCCCAGGATTTGGAGGTACACCTGGCCGTCCAGGTCGCGGTGGTTGGTCAAATCAAAATCTATCAACATACTTCAAGGATTGATTAGGGGATTGTGTGGCCGGTCGTTGCGAAAATAGGGGACGGTCGTTGCATTTGTTGCAAAAGACACACTTCGCAGTGTCCTAGGAGCCCAGGAGTAAGACAACTTGTCACTGGATATGGGATCATATACGATAATGACAGAGTATAACGGGATTCCCGACTTGGTCTAGAAAACTTAACTTTCCCAAAAATGTAAAAGTAGGATTACACGAAATAGATGATTTTCAGTCTTTGTAGAAGGGGACTTTTCGCTTTGGGATTTAGTACATCAGTACTTCTTCCGAGTAAAGAAGTTTCGTAGATGATGAAACAAAGTTTTGAAGAAAGAAAGGAACTTTATTCCAAACGACAAAATAGGATAAAATATATTCTTATGTAGGAACCTGGCTAATACCTGTTTAAATTTATTGATCTTGATGTTCAGTCTAATACAGGTAATTGCAGGAAGGTTACCAATCCTATCCATTTTATGTAAATCCGGTATTTTATTATCGCAACATATCGTTTTGAGTCTCGACATTAACTGCATTAGATCTGACTTAATAACAGTAGAAAATACATAGTGATCGGAGTAGAAGTGTGCATTAAATTTATAAGCACTTAACATACAAAATAGAGGTTTCTTGTGAAAATTGGAAATCCCTGCTATGTTACTATCTATGGTGAATTCCATATCTTCAACTGCTTTACCTATGTATAGTGGAAAACCAGTTTTTACATGAGGTGAATATGTTAAATATAATCCCTTAGATGATTTATGAGGATTGAGTATTATTTTCTTAATAACTACAGGAAAATCAGAGTTAGTAAACATTGCAAGTTTGAGCGTGAAGTACATTTGACCATATTGAGCATCGTGATAAAATGAAGCCTCAGTTATATTAGCTGCAATTTTAATATTATACTGGTGCGTGCTCAAATATATTGAGAATAGAGAAACAAGTATTGCACTAAACGCAAGAAGCCTATCAAGAAAAGAGAATACCCAATAACTTGGAAAAAGTGAAAATACTATTATTGCAATTATTATTAGGAAAATTATATAGTAAAGCTTCTTCATGAGGAATTATACATTGTCTATTTAATCTTGTCAAGCAGCAGCAGTTGTTGAAGGCCCGCCGGGGACGGTCGTTGTATTTGTTGCAAGATTGATGGGATATTGTATAATAAAGGGGAAAGGGTTGAAATTTGAGAAAAAATAAAAAAGTGCTATAGTGAATTATGGATGGTAAAAATGGAGTTTAATCTATTAATTCAAAACTAATAAGCTTTATCAGAATGGTAGGTTTAGTTCTTCTAATCTTAAGTATTTACCTTGGAATATATTCTTTTCAATTTCTTTTCAAAACTACTGGTTTCCCTATTCTTGATGAAATATGGTATCCAAAAGATATGATAATAATTTTCTGTCTTTATTTTCTTACATTGATTATTGGTAGCATTGGATTAATTCTTCTAAAAAAGTGGGGAAGAATAACATTAATTATAACAAGTATATTTAGTTTTGTTGTTTTATTTTTTATGGAAATTGACAATATTTCATATTTCGAGTTTGATAAGTCTGATGTAAAGGTAATAATATATTTATTAATTTTTCTATTTCTAATAATATTCCTACTTAATAAAGATGTCATACGAACAATAGATTATTGGAAAAAAACAAATGCTGACTTGAAGAAAAAATAAATAAGGGGATGCTGGCATGAAAGAAATTTTGAGTTTTGAGTGTTTACTTTTGAGTTGTAAAAATACATAAATAAACAAGAAAAAGGAAAGCGTAAATACTGGATTCCTGATCAGGTCAGGAATGACGCTTTTTCACTTTGCGGTCTCGGAAATTCGGGGCCCGTGGTTGCGAAAGTTGCAAAAGCTACGCTACGCAGTGGCCCAGTGGACCCAGTGTCCCTGAGTCCCAGAGCGATATAAAATTGCATGTCTTCTAATAAATGGTATAATTATTTGTGAAGAAAGAAAACGACGATCTTAAGATTCCGAGAAAACCATCAGTAGAAAATCTCTCACCCCATGATCTTGATACACTTGGAAGAGAAGAGAATATGATTACCTTTATTGAAAGACACTTAGAGTTAGGGAAAAGCAAAGAAACCATCAGAAGTAAATATCTTGAAATCCACAAAACAGATAAGGAATGTATTGATTTTGATGAAGCATACGAGCTTGTAATAGATACACAAGATATATTCAAAGCAGATTTCCGGACGCATATCTGGGGATTCTTCGGGATCTTTATTTCTGCAATAATCGCCGGGATGATCATCGGGACAACATGGTTTTTTCTTCAACCTTTGGGTGTTCTTGCTATATTCCTAACAGGATTTATCTCCACCAAGATTAATAGAATGATCGTTTGGGATCACGAAAGTACATTGCTCATGATCTTCTCAGTGTTTTCTGTCTTGCTGGCGGTATTCCTAAGTGGATACTTTTATTTTGTATTATCCACTCTTAATTCTACCGAAATAACATTTACTCCTTCATTTCCCAGATTCATCGTTCAAACTTTTCCAATGTTCATTAGTAATATTTGGGGAGTCATGAATATCTCTCATATTTTTGCAGGATTAATTTCTACGGCTTGGGTGAAGCTTTTTTTCTAATAGTGTACCTGGTCTTTATTTTTTATTTGAATTGAACTTGCGAACTTCTGGGGGGATGGATCCTTCGCGGAGAAGCTCAGGATGACAGAATGCAATGAACAATTAAGAAATGAACAATGAATAGTGGGGAAAACACAAGAAGCAAATACCAGATGGATCCTTCGCGGCGCAGCTCAGGATGACAAATAGCGAGAAAGATGGATTATCGGGTCCCCGATGTAATCGGGGTTTCCAAGGTCACAAGCCTGATAACGATAATGACAGAGGACGGGTCAAGCCCTATCCCTACGAATATTTCTGATTATTTCTTTGTCTTGTGCGCTTGTCGCTTGTGCACTTGTGCTCTGCGAAGCATAACCTTGAACTTTTGAACGATCTTGAATGAAATGAAAGATATATGTAGGTCTGGGGCAAACCGAAAACAAATAGAGCAGTCCCTTGAAAAATCTAATTTATTATGTTACGCTAATATGCGTAACGCAGAGATGCGTAACACTGAAATGCGGAATCTGAAGGAGGAAATATGGATAATCCCTTTTCATACGGAGGTGTCGTAACCGGTTCAAGTTTTACCAATAGGAAAAAAGAACTTCATGAGATCACAAATGATGTAATGGCGGGGCAAAACATCTTTATCTACTCCCCGAGGCGTTATGGGAAAACCTCTCTTGTCAAGAATGTATTAAATAATATTCCGGATAAGAAAATGGTAAAGATATATGTCGACTTTCTTCAGGTGTATTCCAGAAAAAGGTTTGTTGAAATATATTCCAGGGAAATCGGGAAGAAAATGAAGACTTCATTTGAAGGGGTGATAAACTTTTTCAAAAAACATATTTCGAACGTGATTCCCACAGTAACCCTAAACGATGAAGACAAGCCCGAATTCAAACTGAAATACGAGGAAAGCGGTAAGATAAACGATCAACTATTATCCGATATGTTAGAATTACCCAGTAAGTTGATCAAAAGCCAGAAAAAAAGGGCGGTGATCGTTTTTGATGAGTTTCAGGAAATATCAAAACTCAACGGCGAAGCGTTTGAAAATCAACTGCGATCAGTGATTCAACACCATGAAAATATAAGTTATATCTTCATGGGGAGCAAAATGCATATCCTTCTAAATATGTTCAATAGTAAGAACCGGGCTCTCTACAATATCGGTAAAACACTGAACCTGAAAAAGATTGAGCGCCCGGAGATGATAAGCTACATTGAAAAACAGTTCACGAAAGCAAAAAAGATAATCTCGGCAGGAGTGCCGGAAGAGATTTGCGTTCTTGCCAAAGATCATCCATATTATATTCAGATGCTCTGTCATCAGATCTGGTATGAATCTCTAGCCATAGATGAAATTGGGAAACAGACAGTGGATAAAGCGATTGAAGTTCTTCTTGCAAATCAGAATGAGTTTTTTTCAAAGATGTGGGGAGCTCTGTCGATGCATCAGAAAAAATTTCTTGTTGCGATATCCATGTCAGGCGGAACAGGGGTGTTTTCCGCTGAATACAGAAATAAAAATCAACTGTCAGCACCTTCAACTGTAGAGCGAAGCGCTTCAAAGCTTGTCGAGGATGGCGTACTGGAGAAAAACAATGGGAACTACGAATATTCAGATCCCTTTTTTCAAATATGGGTTAAATTGAATAATAAGTAATTTCGCATGAGTGCGTAACGCAGTGTTGCGTAATATCCGCAGTTGACTGTTGGCCGAGAGTCCGTTTGCTGTGAGATTTGAAAACATATATTCAAAAGGAATATCGGGGGTGGTGGTTGCACTTGTTGCAAGTTACGATAAGATCATTTATTTTATTTGAATTTAACTTGCGAACTTCCTGGGATGGATCCTTCGCGGAGAAGCTCAGGATGACGGAATGCAATGAACAATTAAGAAATGAACAATGAATAGTGGGGAAAACACAAGAAGCAAATACCAGATGGATCCTTCGCGGCGCAGCTCAGGATGACAAATAGCGAGAAAGATGGATTATCTGGTCAAGCCCGATAATGACAGATGGAGGGATATTCTCCTTCCCAAACCAACCTCCAACCTCTAACCTCTGTCCTATTCGGACAAATTGATTAAGAAGTGTTCTATCTTATCCGAGACCTTGCAGGTCAGCGGCAGGAATTGAAGCCCGATTGTGATATTGCCGTCATGTGAATGCAGCCATCTGACGATGCCCTTCACTGTTACGATCTGCTCATTGTGGAGGCTCACCTCCAGGCTGATGCCGTAATTGAGCTGAACCGGGATATCATCATAGATCTCAAGAAGCATTCCACTCATCGAAAGATTAAGCGTCTTCCCCATACCTTGATATATCCCGTTTCCGTTCTGATCATAAATTTCAACATTAGTCATGTTCAACGACTCGAGGCGTTTGTCTCTTCTTAAAAGTTTAAAATCATCCATATAATCTGTCATATATCCTCTCCTGTATTAAGTGTACTGTTTCATAAATAAATTGTCAATTCAATGATAAAACACTACACCAGCTTAGTTTCATGAGCCCTGTAGCTTGATCTGACGAACGGGCCCGAATACACTTCTTCAAATCCTTGCTGTAAAGCTGCATCTTTGAGCGCGTCAAATTCCTCAAAAGAGTAGTATTTCTTTACGGGAAAGTGCTGCAGAGACGGTTGAAGGTATTGTCCGATCGTTAATATTCTGACCCCTGCCCGTCTTATTTCGCCCATGGTCTTTTTTAATTGCTCAAAGCTCTCTCCCAGTCCGGTCATGATGCCGGATTTCGTTGTCATACCGCGGGAATGAAAGAACGCCAGGACATTCAAAGAGCGCTCGAGGTCCGCCTGCGGCCTCACCTGTGAATAGAGTTCTGCTACCGTTTCGACATTGTGATTCAGAATATCCAGAGGGGAGTCAGCGATCATCTGCAATGCGGATTCGTTTCCCTGCATATCCGGGATCAGGAATTCAAGTCTTATTTCCGGGAACTTGTTCTTCAACTCGACCGCCAAGCGGTGAAAGTGCCCCGCTCCTCCCATCGGCAGGTCGTCTCTTGTCACCGATGTAATTACCACATATTTAAGTCCCATGATGCCGACAGATTCTACGATCCGCTCTATCTCATCGTGGTCCAGCGGCTCCGGTGCTCCGCTTTGTATATTGCAGAATCGGCAGTCACGCGTACAGGTGCTGCCCATTATCAGAAAGGTCGCCGTGCCGTTTCCGAAGCATTCGGAGCGGTTTGGACAATTCGCCGCCTGACAGACGGTATTCAAATCCTTTTCTCTGATCAATTGTGTGGTGGGCAGGGCATTACCCTGGATCTCCCTGTAATGGTCTTTAAGCCACAGGGGCCACCTCAGATAAGCCATCTTCCGTCACTTCACCGTAAGATCCACCAATTGCAGTCCCTTTGGCTGGATCAGTATCAAGAAGTCATCATATATCTCAAGGTTGATAATATCTCCGCCCTCCTGCTTTGCGCGGAAGGTTTCCATATTATAGGTATTCAGAGAGAGCTTCATCACCTTGCGCTCCCCATTGGCGAGGAAGAGATAGCCGCCGCTTTGTTTCAGGAGATTGAAGGGCGGCCCGATCTGGAAGTCGGAGATGCGTTTCAGCACCTTGCCCCTTTTTATATCGAAAATATTTAGAATGTTCTTACCCTCTTCCTTTGACAAATATGTAAGGTATTTGTCGGTGTAATTCGTGAGGCTGACCTTGCCTGACTTATATTTGGTATTCCACATCTTCCGGCTGGTATTATAATTGGCAAGTCCGATATTTCCAAGGCCGAAGATATTTGAGCCGGTCTGTGAAACGAATTTGAAATTCGAATATCTCTGTTTTGTGATGGGGTCCATGTGGCCTTTTTTGAACACAGCTTCCATGCGGTCAACATCGAAAATGATCATCGTATCCTCACTTCCCACATAAAGCGACGAATGCTTCTTGTTCAAAAAGAAGATCTTCTTGGAGGTAAGTCCCTCACTGGAAGTTATCATCTTTGTCTTTCGCCCTTCGAGCGTAAAGATCGATACGCCCTTTGATGTTCCGATGTATATTTTATTGCGGTACTTCACGCTTGGGGAAATATAATTCAATTCTTCTCCAGACGGAATGATGTTCTTAGAGTCCCTGGTGATCAGGTTTACAAGCTCTACCTTGCCACCGGTAAAAAAGATCCACAGATACTTGTCAGCAGGGATGATCTTTGCCGCCATCATCTGATTGTCGTCCGCGAATTCAAAGAGCTTCTTCATGGAGAAATCATCAGAATTATATTTGTAGATCGCCAGATTGGAAGCCAGGTAAAAATCCCTGTCGATCTTCGTTCCCATATTAAAGAGCTCGTCCTTGCCGGATAATTCATCCTTTGATATGAAGGTGTATTTGATACTCTCTTTCAGATCAGCGATCTTCTGCATATAAGGGGACTCGGGAAATATTGAAATGAAATCGATCACTTCATCGTAGGCATCTCTTTTCCTTCGTACCTTCACAAGATTTTCAATGTAATAGAAATAGGCGTCGTCCTTTACCTTATACTCGCCTTCCATTTTCAATACCTCGGTCAGGATCGGGAGTTTTTCAAGTACCGCGGTATTGTTCAAGGCCTGATAATACTTTGCCAAAGCGGAATTATCCTCTTGCATGTTCTCATTGAGAAATTCGTACTGCGCCTTCAAATATTCATCATTGGCGGTCAATTCGCTATTTTGTTTCAAAAGTCCCATGATGCGATTAAACGGCGGGGCGGCAAAATTCAGAGTATCTTTGGTAAAGGACAGCAGATCGGATGTATCAAGTTCTCCGTAAATAGTAAAAAGCGTTTCATAGGAGTTGAGCATCTCCTCTTCCAATCCGAGATATCTCGCTCCGATAAGTTTGAATTTGTGAAACTCCATAGACTTCTTATAATCCTCAAATTCAACCCTCTTTAAGAATTCCATTCCCTTTTCGATCTCGCCTTTGTCCAGTCCCGACGAGCAGGCGATAAGGCTTTGACCCGCCCGGAGGTAGAACATTGAGCGTATCCTTCCGGGAGGTGTTTTTGAAACATTTTTCTCGAAATACTCCGCCTTTGAAGAGTGATATGATATGGATTCCACCATATTTGCCGCCATGTCCCATCTCAGGCCTATGGCAATCGCGAATATGGCCGCAAGCAAAAAGATGCCGAGCAGGCGGTTTTTAATAAAGCTGGCGAACTTCGAGCGTTGAAGGACAAATGCCAGGAGGAATCCCGTAAAGGCGATATAGAACGGTACGATAAAATTACCGGAAAGAAAGATCACCCGCATGGTATGCATGGAGATAAGCCTTTTCAAGCTGATACCGGAGAAGAGAAAGAAAACAACTTTATCGATCATTATGAAGAGCAGCAGAAATATGAACAGAAGGAACAAACTGGTCAAGAATCTGAGATTGATCTTTGCAGGCGGCAGGTCAAATTTTTTCTTGTCGACCTTGAAGATGTAATTGATCAGAAAATACTCAAGAAGTATTATCACCAGCAATAACGGCAATCCGCCTAATACAAAGGAGGAAGTGGAGATCAAAAGAAGCCCTTTTGGGCTAATTGCAAAATATAATACCCACATCAATACCAAAACGACGATCGAGGTTCCTGTGGCAATCAAAAACATATGTCCCTCCCTTAAAATTAATTGGATTTGTTTTTAGTACCTATATAGTGAATATGCTCCGTAACCCCCGATATATAGTTCATCCGTGGTAGAAAGTGGTAGGGAATGGTAGGATGTGTGGAATTGGTGGTAGATATATTGTATAATGCTACCGGAAATAAGGGACATAAACGTGAATATAAGTACATCTGCATTTATTTTAAGTTTTATTGCCGGAAAAGTCAAATTAAGGAGGGTCTGCAAATGAAGTTCAGAGGGAATTATTCCTACTCTATAGATTCCAAAGGAAGGGTCATGCTGCCGAATGAGATCAGAAGCGTAATGACCGAGCGTTCAATAGACCGATTTGTCGTCCTTCCCGGATTCTCTGTTGATTACAAGTATCTCTTTATCCTCCCCAAAGATTTTTCCAATACCATCGAATCGAAACTGGAATCACTTAAATTCTTTGATGTCAAGGCACAGCAGATCTTCACCTTTTTCTTTGGTAACTCTTTCGAGGTCCAGGCCGACGGACAGGGACGAATCCGCATCCCGTCCGGCCTTGTAGCAAAATTCGGTTTTGCCAAGGAAGTTGTCATCACAGGTGAAGGAGATTTTCTGAAGCTCTGGATACCCGAGGATTACAAGCAGATGATGGAAAAGGAGTTTACCGGTGATATGGAGAATATCACGGATATTCTGAATTCTATCAATGAGAAGTATGACATATGATGGTAACCCATATCCCGGTCCTAAAGGAAGAGATACTTCAGTTCATCCGGGATCACGCTACCATAAAGAGTTTCTGTGACTGTACATTGGGCGAAGGCGGTCATACCCGTTTTCTGAAAGATGAACTTGAAGGCTGGACATTTTCCGGATTCGACCGGGATTCACTGATCATCGAGTCCGCTTTAAAAAGGATCGGAGATGATGTCGATGTGATCAATGATTCCTATGAGAATGTGGATAAGTATCCCGCATCTGATTCCGGTGTATTCCTTCTGGACCTGGGTATCAGCATGTTCCATTATAAGGACTCAAAGCGCGGATTTACATTTACCAGGCCGGAAGAACCCCTTGATATGAGATACTCGCATATCTCCGGCCCTACCGCCGCGGATATATTAAATGAATATACTCCCATTCAACTCGAGACCATGCTGATGGACAATGCGGATATCTATCGTCCGGGATATTTTATCGAGAAGATCATGAAAACACGGAAGGAAACACCCTTCTCTACGGTGTCGGACCTGCTTTCACTTTTTCCATCTCATGGGAAGGTCAGGGGTAATCACCCTCTCACCTTATTTTTTCAGGCCCTTCGCATTGAGGTCAATCAGGAGTTCAATCACCTGGAGACCTTTTTAAGTAAAATGAATGTATTCCCGCGGTCCGATGCGCTGTTTATCTTCATCTCATACCATTCGGGTGAGGACAGAAGGATCAAGCAGAGTTTCCGGGAGATGAGGGACGCCAACAGGCTAAAGATCATAAATAAAAGAGTAGTTAAGCCCGCGTGGGAGGAAGTGCAGAAAAACAGGGCCTCCCGTTCCGCCAAATTGCGCGCGGGGATCATTATATGAACAAAAAAAAGCGATTGTTCTGGGGGCTCATTCTATTATTTGTCCTCATGTTCACATATATAAATTTTCAGATCAACAGCCGGATCAATTATTACACGATCTCGGTGAAGGAAAAGCAATTGGAGCAATTAAAAGATTTTCGACGCAAGCTGCTTTTGGAATATTATGTACTCTATGACTATAAATATGTTGAAAAGGCCGCCCGTGAAAAGCTGGGATTTGACTACTCCGGGATACATAAGGATGTGAGGCTGGTAGTTGAATAAATTAAGATTGAGTATAATCATAGGCCTTATCGTGCTCTTCTGGGGCTATATAATGTTCTCTTATGTAAGATTAATTGCCAATAAGAGCAAAAAACGAAGCCCGTATACCGAAATACAATTGGCACCCCGCGGAGATATCCTGGATTCCGAAGGCAAGATCATCGCGACCTCTGTTGCTCTTTTTTCATCATATTTTTATACAGCGAGATCATCTCAGGAAGAAGTGGAATATATAAGAAGAGCTATTTCAAGGGTTCTCGTCCAGCGCGGCTTCAAGCGCAGCCTGATAAGGGACTTCAATTACCGCTGCGGAGAATATGCCCGCAAACACCGCACCTTTGAGTTCATGAGCGGCGAGCTGGACCTTGATATTCATGAAGAAATAATCCGCAGTCTTGCCGACGGTGATGTTGAGATAAAGGATTTGAGGGGAAAGATATACTCAAAGAAGAACTACAGGAGGTTTTATCCCTTTGGAAAACGATTCGGTCCGATACTGGGATATATTGACCAGAAAGGAAATCCTCCATACGGCCTTGAAAGAGCGTACAATAAAAGTTTGAAGGGCCGGGAAGGCATATATTTCAAAAATTCCGTTATCTCCGCGGTCGGCGGCAGATGGGGAAAGGTAAAATGGGTTGAGGAGCCGCAGAATGGGGAAGAAGTCAAGCTGACCATCGATACGGTCCTGCAGGACTTGAGTTACCGATTTCTGGGTGACGCGGTAAAGAAATACGATGCGGTTTCCGGTTGTGCCGTGGTCATTGAGACCGAAACGGGAAAGATCCGTGCCTTTGTGAACTATCCGAGTTTTGACCCTAATAATTATTCCTCTTATTCCATTTCGCTTTTTCAGAATACCGGAGTTTCATCTTTGCTGGAAGTAGGGTCGGTAATGAAACCCCTGGTTATCGGCTATCTGATGGACTACACCGATGCCTCGGGCAGAAAGTTCCTGAAGCCATCCGATAAATATTACTGTGAAAAAGGAAAATATAAGATCCCCACGGGGAGAAAGACCAGGGTGATAGAAGATTCTGAGAAATTCAAAACATTGGACATCGCGGACATTCTGGCGTATTCATCCAATATCGGCATGGCGAAGATCATGCAGAAGTATGAAGACAAGGGTGACAAGCTCGGCCTTTACAGATATCTGATATCGCTTCTGAACCTTAAAAGAAGTATAAAGATCGATATTCCGGGATATCAAAAGGGTGTTTTGAAGCATTATAATAAGTGGACCAGAAATTACTCGATGATCTCTTTTGCCATCGGCCATGAGATATCGGCGCCTTTCATTAATTATGTTATGGCATTCAATACCATCCCCGCAAAAGGAAAGCTGCTGCGGCCTCTTCTCAAGGAGAGTGATCCCGTCGAGGCCTTTGAAAACAGTATATTTTCGGCCGCGACAGCCGAATTCCTTCAGAAAGCGATGGCGCTGGTGGTTGATGAGGGTACCGGCAAGAATATCAGGAACGCCCGCATAGGATTTGCGGGAAAAACAGGAACAGCAAGAAAGTGGGACAGAAAATCGGCCTCCTATTCCAAGGAGAAGTACCTGGCCTCTTTCATCGGATATTTCCCGAGAGAGAATCCCAAATATACCATCGGGGTTTTTGTAGACGAGCCAAGGGAATCCATTTACGGCGGATCGGTCGCCGCGCCGGTATTCAAACAGATCGCGGAACGGCTTTACCATATGGAATTGAATAAGACCACTTATATATTCAAGGAGAAAGACATTGCATCTTCAAAATAGAATGAAAAAATACGGACTTGATTTTTCGCCCGCTTCCATTGAAATGGATTCCAGAAAGATCATTCCCGGCTCGGTCTTCGTTGCCGTAAAGGGAAGGTTCTATGACGGCCATGATTATATTTCTCAAGCCATAGAGAACGGCGCCAAAGCCGTTGCGGGAGAGATGGTGTACCCCGGAAAGCGAAAGGGGGTCATATTTGTGAAAACGCCGAAGATATCAGAATATATGAACTCTCTTGCCTACGATCTCTACAGGGCTAATCTTGAAAAGATGGATCTTTTCGGAGTTACGGGAACAAATGGAAAGACATCGACGGTCTATTTCCTTCACTCCATCTTCAATCATGCCGCGCAGAAATGCTCCCTTACCGGAACCGTCGAGAATCTGATCGGAAAAGAGCACATTCCCTCGGTCAATACCACTCCGTTCGCTCCGGAACTCTTCAAAATACTCAGCAGATCATTTGATCTCGGATTTCATACCTGCGCCATGGAAATATCCTCGCATTCCCTGAAGGAAGACCGCATTCACGGCCTTGAGTTCTCGGGAGGCATCTTCACAAATATCACGGCCGATCATATGGATTATCACGAGAGCATGGATGATTATATCAATTCAAAGATGCTAATACTCTCAAAGATGAGAAATTCCGCTCCGATGATAATAAATATGGATGACCCGCTTCTGGCAAAGAATGAAATGATAAAGAAGTATGCGAATACGGTGACCTTCGGGCAAAAGGGTGATTTCACAATTAAAGAGACAAGCCTGTCAAGCTCCAATGCCTCGTACACATTCATATATCAGACAAAGTCCTATGATGTCGAATTAAAATTAAGCGGCAGCTTTGCGGTCTATAACAGCTTAGGCGCAATCGCATTGGCGGTGGCAAAGGGGATGTCCGTGAAAACAGCGGTCGAAGGTGCGGAAAAGCTGGAAATGGTCCCCGGCCGTTTTCAGGCGATAAGAATGGGGAACATCACCGTGATCGTGGATTATGCCCACACTCCGGATGCCTTGGAAAAACTTCTCGCATCCGTGAAACAGCTTCAGCACGAGAGCATCATTACGGTCTTCGGCGCCGGCGGTGACAGGGATAATTCAAAACGGCCCCTTATGGGAAAGGCGGTTGAGAAGTTTTCCGATCTTTTGATAGTAACCTCTGATAATCCAAGAACGGAGGATCCGGAACATATCATTGACGACATACTGAAAGGGATTTCCGATACGGCCGCCTGCAAGAGGATAACAGACAGAAGAGAAGCGATAAGATATGCTGTCAAGAGCGCAAAGGAAGGAGATATCATCATCATCGCCGGCAAGGGGCATGAAGATTATCAGATACTGGGGAATAAAAAGGTCCATTTTTCCGACCTTGAAGAAGTTAAGAGGATATTCAATGAAAATAAATAAAGCATTATCCAAGTTGTGGGATCATTCGGGGATAAAGAAGATAAAGGGCATATCGACCGATAGCCGCACCATCAAGAGCGGAGAACTTTTCGTTCCCTTGAGCGGCGACAATTTCAATGGCCATAAATTTATTAAAGCGGCCTTGAAAAGAGGCGCGAAGCTATACCTTTATTCCGAGGAAGAATATAAAGGCCCCAAAGGGATCAAGGTCGAAGATACACTTGAGGCCTATTGCCTTATTGCTCTTGAGTACAGAAAGGCGGTGGATTGTACTGTCGTGGGGATAACCGGATCCACAGGTAAAACAACTACAAAGAACCTCCTTCACGACATACTGGACAGCGCGGGGAAAAAGGTACACTCGACCTATTCAAATGAAAATAATATGATCGGTGTCCCGAAAACCATTCTCGCGATGCCGGAGGATACTCAATATCTGATCCTGGAAATGGGCACCAATCATTTCGGAGAGATAGAGGCTGAGACAATGGCGTCCAGCCCGGATGTGGGAATGATCGTCAATATCGGCCCGTCGCATCTTGAATTCTTCGGCGACCTTCAGGGAATATACAGGGAAAAGACCACTTTATTGAGAGAGGTGCTCAAGAAAGAGGGAAAGGTATTTGTTCCGAACGATCCGATGTTCGAGGAATTTTTCGGACTTGACAATGTTTTTACTGTTGACGGTGAGATCCGTGGCGGAAAGCTTTTTATGGAACTCCCATTTGAGTTCTCCATGTCCTTGAGTTCAGTGACCGCTTTTTACCATCATAATATTCTCTTCGCCGCTGCCGCTGCAATAGGTTTCGGCATTGACGGTAAGGATGTGGAAGACGCCATATTATCACATCGCTTCATAAGGATGAGCGAGTTCGAGTGGAACGGGAAGACGGTAATAGATGATTCGTACAATGCCAATCCCGTATCATATGAAAAAGCGCTGAGATACCTCTTCTCACTAAAGGGAAGAAAAGCCCTTGTGATCGGGAGAATGCTGGAGATGGGCGATAGTGAAAAGATTTATGAGCAAGAGATATTCTCATTCATAGAGTCCAATACCCCGTCACTTGTAATAGCAAAGGGCAGCTTCGCGACCGATATACCGAATGACTGGATACGGGCAAAAAAGCAGGCAAAGATACTTGATATCCTCAAGAAGAGATCAGATGAGTATGACATAGTATTTCTCAAGGGTTCACACGGAACTGAGGTTTACAAGGTGGCAAAGCTTATGGAAAAGGAGATCTAAATGTTCTATTTTCTTTTTGAACTTCTTTATAATGAGGAAAGCGCCTTCCGCTTTTTGCGTATCTTCAAATATATTACCATAAGAACCGGCGGTGCATTTGTTACAGCTCTTCTGATCTTCCTGATATTCGGCAATGGTATGCTCAAATTTCTAAGAAAGAGAAAATTCGGCGACAAGGTCAAGGATTATTTTGAAGGCAAGCGGGATTCAAAGGAAGGTACTCCTACGATGGGCGGGATATTCATTTATTTCGTGACCATGGTAACGGTACTTCTTTGGGGAAATCTTTCCAACCCGTATATTCTCGTGTTCATTCTCGGGACCACGCTGTCTTTTGCTGTCGGCTTTCTGGATGATCTGGTCAAATTGAAGAACGGCAACGGTATTTCCGCCAGAGTAAAATTTCTGCTGCTCACGGTCTCCGCCGTCATAGTCGCCTTCTGCTTGAATATGATACCCTCATTTGAGACCACGGTCCTTATTCCCATATTCAAAGATGTCCGCATTCAATTAGGGATATATTATTATCTATTTATGGTGATAGTTCTCCTGGCGACCTCAAATGCGGTGAACCTTTCCGACGGTATGGACGGCCTTGCGGCCTCATTATCAATGATATCATTTTTTACATTGGCGCTGATCGCCTATTTCACCGGTAATGCGATATATTCGGGTTATTTGAACATCCCATTCATCGCAGATATCGGTGAGCTCACCGTTTTTGCCGGTGCTATTATAGGAGTATGTCTGGGTTTCCTCTGGTATAATTTTTACCCCGCCCAGGTTTTCATGGGGGATTCAGGTTCACTTCAATTGGGCTTCTCCATGGGTTTGATGAGCGTAATGGTCAAACAGGAGCTTCTCCTGCTGATCTTCGGCGGTATTTTCCTTATGGAGACATTATCGGTAATTATTCAGGTGTCGGGCTTTAAGCTATTTGGCAAAAGAGCGTTCAAGATGGCGCCCCTGCATCATCATTATGAAAAACGAAATATCCCGGAATCCAAAGTAGTCATAAGATTCGTGATCATTTCAATAGTGCTTTCCATAATCGCTCTGGCTACAATAAAGGTAAGGTAATGGAAAAACTGGGCGTATTGGGAATGGGTATCAGCGGTTATGAGGCCGCCGTTTTAGGCGTGAAGCTGGGCTGCGGTGTATTTCTCTCGGACAATCGAGAGGAAGATGAGCTCAGCAGAGAAAGGATACTCAAGTTGAGGTCATTGGGTGTGAACACGGAATTCGGTAAGAATACCGCGCAATTCTTTGCCGGCTGTTCCCGTATCGTTCTTTCTCCCGGTATCTCTCCCGAGACACCCATAGTAGGTGAATTGACGAAGGATGGACATGAATTCATCTCTGATCTTGACCTGGCGTATGAGAACCTTAAGGCGGAGGGCTGGATCGGGGTCACGGGCACCAATGGCAAGACCACAACAGCAGATCTACTCGGAAAGCTGCTCTCAGGAAAATACAAGACATTTACGGGCGGCAATATCGGGACCTCACCCTGCTCCGTATTCGGTGAGGAATTCGAGCGTGTAGTTCTGGAGATGTCCAGTTATCAGCTTGATATATCCTCGGAGCTTCAGCTGCGGGGCTCGATCATACTCAATATCACAGAAGATCATCTCAACCGTTATAAGACGATGAGCAATTATATCGCATCAAAGAAGAAAATAGCCGATCTGACAGATGGTTATCTGATACTCAACAGAGACGATGAAGCCCTCTACGATGCCTATAAGGGCCGTGATGGTGCAATATTTGTTTCCGCGGAAGGCAATAAGGATTCTCATGCCTATCTTGATTCCGATGAAATGATATTCAATGTCAGCGGTACAAAGATAAGCATATCAACGAATATCTTGAAGATACCGGGAAATCATAATATCTTCAATGCCATGTGCGCTGCCGCATCCGCGATCATGGAAGGAGTATGCCGGGATGATATCATTTCCGTGCTTGAGCAATATGAAGGGCTGGAGCATCGTATCGAGTATATTAAGACCATAAACGGCATCAGGATATTCAATGATTCCAAATCCACCACACCGGATTCCACGCTTGCCGCCGTTTTGAGTTTTCCCCGCGGCAGCATCTTTCTGATAGTGGGCGGTTCCGATGAGAAGAATTCCGATTTTACCATATTAAGTAATGCCCTGAAGCAAAATTGTAAGGCCACATACGCCGTGGGTGAGACCGCGGATCGTTTCATTGAAACAGTTAAGGCCGGGGAGATAAAAGGCCCCATGACCATTGAAGATGCATTGATGTCTGCCTTAAGAAGCGGCAAAGAAGGTGATCTGATCCTCTTTTCTCCGGGCGCGCCTTCCTTCGACAGATTCAGCAATTATGAGCAAAGAGGTAATTATTTTAAAAAGATAGTATATGAGATCCAGGGAAATTAAATTTATCTTATTCCTTTTCACACTTCTGGGGCTCCTCTGCGTATTTTCGTCCTCAGCCGTCTTTTCATTTGAGCAATACGGCTCCAAATACATGATGGTATTCAAGCAGTTTCTTTTTTTTGCCGCGGGCTGGGTCGTTTTTTACCTGATGCAGAAATTCACGGGTAAAAAAGCAATTGCCGCTTTGACCGTATTCATTACGGTAGTTTCGATGCTCGGCCTCATCTATGTTCTGATTTCCGGTGTACGCATCAACAATGCCAAAAGGTGGATACAATTCTTCGGATTTACCGTACAGCCTTCCGAGTTCTTCAAGATCTCCGCATTGCTTCTGATGGCGTTTTCGATCAACAAACAAGGCAAGATCATACTCAGGAATAAAAGAGGTGTCTGGGAATGGGGAAATGTTTTCAGGCTCTCCATCATCATTGCAGGCTTGGCACTTGTGTTGGTGGCACCCGATATGGGGACTACGGTCACAATAGGCGCGGCGCTTCTTGCGGGATTGGTTTTTTCAAAAACAAATTTCAAATACACCGCAGGTATATTATTGATCTGCGCACTTCTTGTCGTAGCCTTTATCTACTTCTCTCCTTACAGGCGAGCCCGTGTTGTTTCGATGTTCAAAAGCGGCGGAGGACAGACATTCAATTATCAGCGTTTCCAGTCCCAAAACGCCATTCAAAAGGGTGGAGTTTTCGGCAAAGGCATCGGCCGGGGCCGAATGAAGGTCTTTTCCCTACCGGAGGCATGGTCGGATTTTATCTTCTCCGTTATAAGCGAAGAGGTCGGATTGATCGGAGGGATACTCCTGATCGGCCTGTATTTCCTGCTTTTCATGCGAATATATAATATCGGCAATAAAACAAAAGATATACAATTAAAATATTTTACTCTAATGTTTCTTGTTCTACTCTCCATGCAGGTTGGTTTTAACATTGGAGTGGCGGTCGGGGTGCTTCCCCCAACCGGCATGGTCCTACCCCTTATTTCATCGGGAGGTTCAGCCCTGATCGCTTTCATGATGGGTTTCGGTATCTGCGAAGCAGTGAGAAATAGAAATGGATAAATGGATAATATTCGGTACCGGTAAGACCGGCGGACACCTTTTTCCGGCTATTACCATAGGTGAGAACCTTGGCTCACGCGGATACAAATGCCTCTTCTTGATACAGGGCACAAAAATGGAAAAAGAGGTATTGAACAAAAGGGGAATGAAATATATGGCCATTCATTCCGCCCCTTTCCCCGGTGCCTGCCTAAAGGCCGTCTGGAAATTCATCTATGAGAATATATTGGGCATCTGTCAATGTATTAGCCTCTTTTTGCAGTACCGTCCCGTATTCTCCCTGGTGACAGGAGGATATACATCATTTCCCGTGGGATCTGCGTCCTTGCTTTCCTTCGTACCGTTATTCATTTATGAGGGTAATATAAAGATGGGCAAATCAAATGTACTTCTTTCGCCATTCGCGAGAGCTTCGTTCGGCCCTGACAAAAGCGGTTTCGGTGTCTTCGTTAAGGTGGGCAACCCCGTCAGAAAGGAGATGTGCACCGCAGGGGCTGAATTTCCCGAAGATACGAATATACTTATCACAGGGGGGTCGCAGGGCTCGTTGATAATTTTGAAAACGGTTTTGAAGATGCTTGAAGCGCATGAAAGAGAACTTAAAGAAAAGGGTGTTAGCCTGACCATTGCCACCGGCCACAATAACGCTTTCTGGATAGAGAAGTTCCGCCGGTTCTCAAATGTCAAGGCGCTGCCCTTCATACATGATATGGCTTCCGCGATCAAGCAGGCGAGCGTGCTGATCTGCCGCTCGGGCGCGATGACGGTGGAAGAGAACCTCGCGATGGGCAGATATGCGATATATATCCCATTCGCCGGTGCTACCGGTGACCATCAGTATTTCAATGCGCTTATCGTTAAGGAGAGGGAAGCGGGTGATCTCATTAAGGAGCGGCTTCTGAACGCGAATTCGCTTTTTTCCAAGCTCATGCCTCTCATAGAAGATAAAAAACTTTTGCAGCGAGGCGGAGAAAGGGCAGGTGATCTCTATAACGAGAGACACAAGATCAGGGTCGAAGCAGAGATCCTCAGGAGAATATAAATGCTTTTAGGAATTTCAAAGGTTCATTTCATCGGTATAGGCGGCGTCGGCATGAGCGGTATTGCCGAGATCCTGAATAATCTGGGTTTCATTGTCTCGGGTTCGGATATTGAGAGGTCGGAGATAACGGACCGGCTTGTTTCACTCGGCATAACGGTGAAATACGGCCATGATGAAAAAAATGTTCCAAATGATATTGATATCGTTGTTTACACTTCCGCGGTAAGCGAGGACAATGTTGAAATGCTCAAGGCGCGAAAGGAGAATATTCCGGTGATAAAGCGCGCCGAGATACTGGCGGAATTGATGCGGATCAAGGATGGCATCGCCATCGCCGGCTCTCATGGCAAATCGACCACCACCGCTCTTTGCGGCAAGGTCTTCATAGATTGCGGTATGGACCCGACCGTTGTTATCGGCGGGCGGTTCGACTATATAAAGGGCAATGCGAAATTAGGCGAAGGGGATTTCTTCATTGCGGAAGCCGATGAATCGGATAAATCCTTCCTGCTTCTTTCGCCCATAATCAATATTATCACCTCTATTGATAATGATCATCTTGAAAATTACGGCTCCATGGAAAATCTGCTTGCGGGTTTCACGGATTTCGCGAATAAGGTGCCGTTCTTCGGATTCAATATTCTGAATATGGATGATGAGAACATACAAAAGCTCTTTCCGAAAATAAAGACAAAGATCCACACATACGGCTTTAAGAATCCCGGTGAATTCCGTGCGGATAATGTGAGTTTTTCCAGAGAGGGTTCGAAATTCTCCGTTTACAGAAATGACACGCATCTGGGGGATTTTGAGGTACCTTATCCCGGAGAGCATTATATTTCCAATGCTCTCGCGGTTATCGCTCTTTCACACCTTCTCGGCCTGAATATGGAAAATGTAAAAAGTTCAATTGATTCTTACGCGGGCCTTGGCAGAAGGATGGAAAAAATGGGTTTCTACGAAGATGCAGTCGTTTATAACGATTACGGCCATCACCCTACGGAGATAAAATTTACCCTCAATACCTTTTCCAGGATCAAAAAGGGCCGCCTGATAACTTTTTTCCAGCCGCATAGATATACCCGGACAAAGGCCTTGATGGAGGATTTCGCGAGATCTTTCTATTCGACAGACCTTCTCTATGTCGCCGATATATACCCCGCTTCTGAAAAGCCCATAAAGGGAGTGGATTCAAGGGTCTTGACAGAGAAGATCAGGGAGTTCGGAAAGAAAGAGGCTCATTACATAAACGGGACGGATCCTGTGGAAGTATTGAAGGATATCAAGCCGGGAAAGGATGATATCATTCTCTTTTTAGGTGCGGGTGATTATTACAGATACGCAATAAAGATGCTTGATGAAAATAAATAAGAATATGGACCTTACTCTGCTTTCCGGATTGAAGATCGGCGGATCTGCCGAGAATGTCTATTATCCGGAAAATAAAAAGGAGATGATCGAGCTCATCGCGAAATTCGGCGTTGATGCCGTGATAATCGGCGGCGGTACGAATACGCTGTTCTCTTCAGGAGTCCACAAAAAGCCGTTTATAGTGACGGCCGCATTGAATGAAATAAGGTCCTTAGGAAATTCCCTTTACTTAGAGTCAGGGGTATCGACCGCATATGCGGTCGATACAGCGCTGAGATCCGGGCTTAAGGGCATGGAATGTCTTTGGGGAATTCCCGGAACCATAGGGGGAGCGATCAGGGGAAATGCTTCCATCGGCAGCGACTCTCTCTTTTCCCATTTGAAAGAACTATCTTTGATAGGGCTCGATGGCGGTGAATATCAAATGGATAAATTTACACCCGAGTACAGAGATTCCGGCATTAAGGATGTCATCTTTTCAGCTGAATTCGAGCTGGAGAATTGGTCCGAATCCGTATCAGCGGCCGTGATAGAGGATTTGAAAGAAATCAGAGCCGCCCAGCCGAAGGGCATCTCCTGCGGGTCGGTATTCAAGAACCCCGAAGGTAAGACCGCGGGATATCTGATCGATAAAGCGGGATTCAAGGGCCGCAGCTGGGGAGGCCTCACGGTGAGCAAAGAGCATGCGAATTGGTTCATTAGAACCGGCGATGCGGTATTTGAGGATTTTGAGAACGGTGTGAGCGAGATCAGAAAAGAAGTACTCGCTCTTTTTGATATAGAACTGGAATTGGAGATCAAGGTGTATTATGCATAAGCAAAAGGATGTGCTGGTGGTGATGGGCGGAGCTTCTTTGGAGAGAGAGGTTTCTCTGAAAAGCGCT
Source organism: bacterium (assembly GCA_023133295.1). Classification (GTDB taxonomy): domain Bacteria; phylum AUK180; class AUK180; order AUK180; family AUK180; genus JAGLWT01. The sequence continues at coordinate 62,848 of JAGLWT010000090.1, forward strand.
TCCAATATTATCAGCAGTTTAAGGCGAAGCGGTTATTTGGTAAATGAATTTATCCTGCAAAAGGATAATTGGTCCGCATTAGCCGATCTCGCCCCCCGTATCGTTTTCAATATTGTACATGGGACCGGTGGTGAGGACGGCACTCTGACCGCTTTTCTGGACGCGCGTGGGATACCGTATGTCGGCACAGGCCCCGGCGCGCAGGCGGTAACAATGGCAAAACATATTGTTCAGCCGCTTCTTGAGAGCCGTGGTTTCAGCATACCTCCGCATCGCAGTTTCATCACCGCGGGTGACTTTGAAAGGAAAGCCGGGGATCTCTTCAGGGACTTCGGCGCTCTGGTCATTAAGGCCTCCAGTCAGGGTTCGAGCGTGGGTATTTCGATATGTCATGACCTTGACTCTGTATTGAGCAACGGCAAAAAGCTCATAAAGGATTTCGGCACCGTCATAGTAGAGAAATATATAAAAGGAATAGAGGTCACATGCGGACTTGTGGAGAACGCAGGAGTCTGCCGTTGCTTCACGCTGATGGAGATCAGAGCTAATCGTGAGTTCTACAATTATGAAGCTAAATACACATCGGGCGGCACGGATTTCATTGTTCCGGCTGAAATATCACCTTCGGCAGCGCAGCGTATCAGCGAAGAGGCGGTGCGGATATTTGAACTTTTTGAATTGAGGGATTTTGCCCGGGTCGACTGCATCTTAGAGGGTGAAGAGATCCTTTGGCACGATATAAATACCATTCCGGGCATGACAGATCTTTCCGATCTGCCGCAGGTAGCCAAGTATGACGGTGTGGAATATGATGAATTGGTAAGAGGGATATTAGAAAATGCTGAAAATAGAAACAATTTGTAGGATACTTATTTTTCTCTTGGCCGTAGGGGCATTATTTTCCTGCGGGAGCGCTGGTTTTACCGTAAATGAGATAAAGATACGGGGAGCTATCAATTCAAATGTTTCGAGTATGGAGCGTGTTCTTAAAGAAGTGAAAGGAAAAAATCTGATCATTTACCCTCTTGGCGAAATAGTCGGCAAATTGTCAAAGGACCCCTATGTGGATTTCATTCATTATGAGAAAGTGATCCCGGATATTCTGATAATCAATGTGTATGAGAAAAGGGTTTCGGGCTATTGCGTGAATGACAAGGAACACTTCTGTATACTGGAGGATGGAACCAGGGTCAGCAGCGGCCCCAAGGGTCCTATCTATTTCACATTCCCCAAAAAGCTCCCAACAGATAATGAGATAGGAAATATTATTCAAAATCTCTATAGAATGAATATCGAGGCAACGGAGGTGGAGATCGATCCTAATTATTTGAAAATCGTATTATCGGATGGATTTCTGCTTCTATTGGAAAGGGATATATCGAATATTACAAATGTGAAATATATGCAGTATATAAGAGAAAAGATAGCCGGAAATGAAGGGGATGGTATCGTAGGGCTCGATATGAGATATCGAGGGCAGTCCATCATGATCTTGGGAGGAAAATAATGAACTATATTTGCGCAATGGATCTTGGGGGTTATCAATTTAAACTGGTAATCGCATCAATAAACGATTCAGGAGAAATGGAAATTCTTGGAGCCACCAAGAAGAGGACAGAATCTATTCAAGACGGTAAAGTGGTAAATTTGAAAAATGCCACGGACACATTGAAGGCCGCTTTTGAAGAGGTCACAAATCTCAGCGGACTCAAAGAGAAAGAGATCAACCACTTTTTTTGTAATGTTACCGGTTCTAATATCAAAGGGTATGACGGCACATTGAACAATGTTATCTCTATTGAACATTCGGATAGAAGGATCACTCAGGCCGACATAGATAAGGTGATAAAGAACGCCCATGCCGAGGGCTTGTATGAGGATAGCGAGATAATTCATAAAATACCAAGATACTTCGACATTGACAATACATCATTCATTAAGAACCCTTACGGATTGGAGGGGCAGAAGCTGAGCGTAAATACATATATCATCGCTACAAGTAAATATCAGATGAACAATCTGAGGAATGTGATAAGGGATGCCTTAGGGGTCAAGAATCCGGTATTCGTCTTAAATTCCATTGCCTCGTCCGAAGCCATATTAAGCGAAGAGCATAAGAAGATCGGCGTGGTCATTGTGGATATCGGCGGTGAAAATGTAGATGTCGCGGCTTACACACAGGGCAGTCTGCTCTTTGCCTCATCTTTCCAGGGCGGCGGCAAGGAAATAACGCTTGATCTGGCGAGGGAGTTCTCCCTGGCAATGGATACCGCGGAGAAACTCAAATCTAATTTTGAAAAGGTCATAACTTCTGGCAAGACCGCCATCACCATAGAGACGATCGGCGGACTTGAGGCGGAGATCAGGGTTCCTTCCATTAAGAGGGATATTGTGGATAAATTCAATTCGATCTTCGGGAACACTTACAATAAATTGCAGTATTATGTGGAGCAGGAACGGTTCTCAGCGGGAATAGTACTGACCGGCGGTACCTCGATGACATATGACATCATAAGTACAGCTGCATCACATTTTCATGTACTGACACAATTGGGACAATTGACACACCCTCTTCCGGGTGTAGAGAATATGGAATACACGGCGGAATATGCGACGGCAATGGGGCTTCTGCTCTGGGGCCGCCGCCGGCTTGTTGAAAAAGGCGGCAATAAGACAAGGCTGAAAATGAATACAGGAAATCTTCTTGAGCGGATCAAGGGATACTTCAAAAATATAAATGAAGATTAGTAGGAGGAACATATGAACAGCGGCATTAAAATCAGCGTAGATTGCGGCTTTACAAAGATCTATGTGATCGGTGTCGGAGGTGAAGGCGGAAATGCCATCAATCTCTTTAAGAAACAGCACCCGGACCAGAGTATCAAGACCATTGCGGTCAATACCGATAATCAGGATCTGGAAAAAAGCCTTGCAGATGAAACACTGCTTCTGGGTAGAGAAATTACCAATGGTAGAGGAACCGGCGCCAATCCGACCGTGGCTGAAGACATCGCGGAGAAGGAGATCGAACGCATCGAAGAAATGGTGGCGGATGCGGATATGGTCATCATTTGTGCCGGCCTTGGCGGCGGCACCGGCTCGGGCGTATCACCCGTGATCGCTAGGGCAGCAAAGAAACGCGGTGTGCTTACACTGTCTGTCGTCACCGTTCCCTTCGCATTCGAAGGGGGAATGAAGATCAAGATAGCAAAGGACTATCTCCAGAAATTGAAAGAGCTCTCCGATTCGGTGATAGTCATACCGAATTGGAAATTGATCAAGGAAAAAGGCCTTGGAATGAAGAAGGCATTCGAGTGGGGCAATGAGATCTTTTCAACCTCTATACAAGTGATCTCGGACATCATCAACAGCGCTCAGCTCATGAATGTGGATTTTGAAGATATAAAGACTGTTCTGAAGGACTCCAAGGAGGCCTATATATCAATGGCGAAGATCACAAAGAACATGGAATCCACAGGCCGTGCCAAAGGGGAGGTCCTTGTTGAGGAGCTGATGAATTTCCCGCTGATCGATGCGGATACCATAAAGAATATCTCAAAGGCGGTACTCTTTATTGAAATGGATGAGAATGAAGACGCTACTATCATGGATGAAGTGCAGGCAAGTATCATGCAATATATCAAACCCAATTCCCTGATCATTCCCGGGATGGATTTGAAGGAGAGCTTCAACGAAGTCCGCTTGACGCTGATAGCCGGAGATTTTGAAAGAGAAGACAGCGAATACTATTTTTCAGGCATCACAGATGTCGGGACCACCAAGGGGAATATCTTCCAATTCCACAATAAAAAGGTAGCGAATGATACGAATCCCTCGAATCTCTTTACAAAGGACATGCTTCCTCCTTCTATGAGCAGCGATATAGATTAATATGTGGAAAAGGCGCCTGGAACTGACCAAACTCAAGGAAAAAGAGACATTGCTCTTTAGCAAAAAGGGTAATATGAAAACGAGAGCCGCACTCTTATATCCGGATTCCTACTACTCCGGCATCTCTTATCTCGGGTTTCAACAGGTTTACAGGTACCTTAATGAAGAGGGCATAGCCGATACCGACAGGTATTTCTGGGAGAATGAAGATGACATGATCACAATGGACGGCTTCATGAATCTCAGCGATTTTCCTATTCTGCTTTTCTCTCTGCCCTATGCGAGTTATATGGATGGAGCGGTCAAACTCTTGAAGAAGGCCTCCATCACTTTAAATAAAAATGCGCGTCGAATGAACCCCGTAATTGTTGCCGGGGGGCCGGGATTGTGGTTAAATCCCTATCCCCTCGGCAACGTCATTGACCTTTTTGTATTCGGCGATATAGAAAATAAACTGGAGCCATTCTTTGACGACCCCATTGGTTTTATTAAAAAGATCGATTCAGGCGAATTGAAGATACCCGGGCTTCTGACACGCCTTCCGGAGAAGAGAGAACATCTCTTAAAGGAGATCACATACACTTCAATAGATTCCCCCCCTCCACATTCCGCGATACTGACGGAGGAATCCTTTTTCGCGAATATGTTCCTGGTGGAATTGGGCAAGGGCTGCGTGAACAACTGCTCCTTTTGTACCGTCCCGCGCATTTATCATCAGCGCATATTCAGAAAAGTAAGTGATATTATCAAAGCCATCGACTACGGTTCGAAATACACAAAAAGAATAGGGTTGATATCTTCAATGGTGTTGGAGCATCCCGGCATTCAAGAAATACTGGAGCATTGCAAAAGCCGTGATCTGGAGGTTTCCACCTCTTCTCTTTCTGTCATGGGCATAAACGAGCCGTTGGCAAAATTGCTAAATGAAACCGGTAATAAGAGCATAACACTGGCACTTGAATCGCTATGTGAAAAAGCAAGGATCAAGGCGGGTAAGCCCTTTACAGATGAGCAGTTTCTGGCTAAATTGGAAATGGTTCTCAATTCCGGAATAAAGAAAATAAAGATCTATCTTATACTCGGCTTGCCGGGCGATAAGGAGGATGCTGAAAAACAGGACAAATTATGGAGTGATATGCTGAAGCTTGCAAAAAGCCGGGGCGGAAGATTTCACTTCAGCGTAAATCCTCTTATACCGATGCCGTTCACGCCGATGGAAAAACTCAGAATGATGAATAAAAATGAAATAAAAAAGACATACAAGGCATTCAAAACAAGGTTCAGCGGTGCCGATATTCGTTTTGAATCTGTTAACGATGCCATAAGGGGCCATAGACTGGCCTTCTCCAGGGAGGACCTTCTTGAAAATTAAGTATTATTTATTAGTATCAATGTTATTGTCACTGCTCATTTTTGCAGATTCGGGTATTTTCATTACGGGCGGAGTTCCCATAGTTACGGCGGGTATGGGCGGCGAGAACTTCAATCCTTCATACTCCATTTCGATGAAGGGGCTGAAATTCAGCGCGACCTCTGATTTCAACTCAGAGGAAAGACATCAGATCGATCTTTCATTATCATTGCAGAATGCCGTGTCGGTATTTACGATCAAATACGAAGACCGCCTGACATCCCGTAAAGTACTTCGATTCCAATGGGCGGTGCCGCTTTCAGAAACAATGATAGTCGGCCTTGGTGCCAGGAATTACTTCTCCGATAAGAACGCATTTACATTTGATGCCGGCTTTTTAATGGAGAAGGACTGGTATGCCTATGGGGTCGCGGTCCTGAATATCGGAGGCCTGGGAGTCTCAAAGAACTTTGCGCAGGATTTTATCAAAGGAATATTTCCATTCATCAATGATCCCGCGCTGAATTATTTTGATGCTGATGACAATCGCTTAAAGCAGGGGCTTATGACGCATTTTATGTTCAACAATGAAAAATATTATCTTGGAATGCAGGTCAATAATTATGTTTCCTCAATTGAAGACCTGAAGGAATTCGGCTGGGGGAATATCAAATGGGGAGTTCTGTACAAGCTTCCTGATGGGAGCTATTTAGGTTTCGGTCAGAATTCTCATTTCAATTCTGCCGGAGCGGGTTTCGTACTCAAAAAACTTCATGTGGATTATGCCTTTCTCTGGCTGGGAAAGGATTTCACATATCATATGATCACTATGTCTGTATCTCTTTAAGAGTTAGGGACGGTGGTTGACAGTGTTGACAGTTTGGTGAGCCGTATTCTTCTTTATCTGATTAGTCGTGGATATACCGGGAATTCAGAAATTTATTAATATTCAACTGTAAACACTGTCAACCACCGTCCCTAAGATTAACGGCCTTAAGACCATACCGGTCAAAGAAGATACGGGTTGCGTCATTCCTATCGGCAGCGAGAAAGGATTTGCAGATGGACGGGAAATCATTGGATATTACTGAAAATAGGTTAGAAAAGTTAAGAGAATATTTTCCAGATGCATTTACCGAAGGAAAGGTTGATTGGGATAAACTGAAAGCCGCTCTTGGTGATGATATAGAATACAAAGATGAGAGATATCTTCTATCGGGTTAATACTTGACTTTTGCAGCTACCGTTCTTTTAATTAGAAGATCTACCGTCCTCACTCTTTTCTAAGAAAAGCACTTCGCCTGTCGTTCTGTCCTTTATCTCAAGCAGCAACTGCTTTCCTCCATCCATATGGAATTCTATGTCCAATTTACTTAAATGAATATCATTCATAGGGAAGGTAGTGCTTTTCAGCCTTTTCTCCCATATGGTATTCCCTGAACCCTTTCTATAGAGCACGATGAGGAGTTCGTTATTGTTCTCATAGATAAATGTCCTGAAAAAGTGATCATTATCCACTTTCCCGACACTCTTGGGCATTCTTCCGGGAATAGCAAAATCGACTCCATGCTTGTCCATAAGAGAAAAAAGGCCCTGGCCGGTGATGAATCCGATAAGAAGAACGATCACAGTGATCTTCAACGGCTTTGGGATATGGCTTCTGATCATTGCCCAGAGAATATTCAGCGTCGAGAAATAGAAGAACATATTGATCAATTGGTCGGAGAGAACTCCCCTGAGAGAGTATCCTGAATAATAGATACCCAAGATCACGATGCTTACTGCCAAATATACATAAACGAGCTTCCGTACAAGAAATCTTCTGTTCAGGAGGAAATAATGGAGATAAAATGACAGTATCGGCATCCAGAACATGAATATCCATTGCAGTAAAAGAATTTTGAATCTAGTATTCGGGTCCATTGATTCAATGTACCATATTAATGATAAAAAAAGCAAGCTTTCTATCGGTGTACTGTGTTTTTGAAACAGTACACTGGCACAGCGTACGCCCGATTTATCAAGTATTTTCCGGAATTCCCTTTCATTTACAAATTCACTACAGAGAATGCTATACATTTGTATCGACGAAATTCGCATGATTTCATTGAGAAAATACTTACAATATGATAAAACCAGATGCGGATAATGAGGGATTATATAAATGGACAAGAAATTAAAGGATACAACTGAAGATATATTGAATAAGTTTAGGGAGATTATTCCTGGGGCATTCAAAAAAAATATTTCAAAAGAGATATTTCAAGGAATTATCCCTTTCGATGTTGAAAGGTTCATAACGGGTATTTTGTTCAAGATAAAAACCCCGATAGGAAATTACAATACCGACTGGGCGTTGCTAAAAAAGAATGAAAAGACGGTTTATTTTGTCGCAGAAACCAAATTCTCAGGGCAGGAACTAAGAGAAAGTGATAAAATAGGAAAAGGGAATAATCCTTGAAAAGGTGTATAACAGGAATGAGAAATATGTGATTCTAAAGGAGTTTATAAATGGATAGAAAAATTGCTATCAAAAAGGTTATCTGGTTCCTGGCGATAAATTTCGTTTTAACTTATGGTTTGGGCTTGATCATATACTTCCAGGGCGGATTAGCGAGTTCTCCCCTGAGGGTTATTATTATGTTTATCCCGATGCTAAGTGCTTTATTTGTTCAAAAAGTCATTGCAAAGGAACCCATATTTAAGGGGGGGAGACTTGGAATCAGAATTGGAAAGCCTATGTATTTATTGCTGGCTCCGTTGATAACTTTAGTTATTCTGGTGATAATTTATGCAGTAACCGTCCTCTTGAATCCCGGCCTATTAGTGACCAAAGAGATGTTAATCGAGAATATCAGCAAGGCAAATATTCCGCTTGGCAATATGTCCCTATTCTGGGCAATTATGCTGATATTCGCACTTAATATAATCGTAGCTCCAATAATTAATCTACCGATAATCCTGGGTGAAGAAATCGGCTGGCGTGGATTTCTCTATCCGAATCTGATAGCAATATTTAAAAAATCCGGACTAATCATTGGAGGAATTATCTGGGGACTCTGGCATTTGCCGATGATCCTAATGGGGTTGAATTATCCATCAAACCCATTCTTAGGTATTTTCTTTATGATGGTCTTTTGTATTTCCTGGGGAATTATATTGCAGTATATCTATCAAAAGAGCAAATCCATATTATCTGTCGGTTTAGCACATGGAGTTATGAATTGGACGGCCACTACGGTCATGATCTTTTTAGTGGTCAAGGACAAAATGAATATGTTTCTTGAAGGCCCGACCGGAATAATCGGATTATCCATTGTAACATTGGTCGCTGTTTACTGTTATTCAAAATATCGACTGATAAAAAAATAGGGACGGTGGTTAAATAGTTAAGGATTGCTTCCCTGTATAGCTTTACTTATAAATTGCCTTTTGTAGAAGTGATTTATCGCTTAACATTTCCTTGTCGCTAATACCAATATATTGGAATATATTGATAGATCCCTATTAATAAACCCTTAACTATTTAACCACCGTCCCTAATATTCCTGTCAAATCAAATAGTTGCACTGCTTGACTTTTCTCCCAAGGCGTACTATAATAAAGCGTTGGAGGATTTCATATGAAGATCGTGGAACTTGCTTCCTTTATCTTGTCTCTAGTGTCACTCGTAGTCGGTGCGGTGGGAAAACTATTTTGCATTTCAATACTTAATTCTCCTCCCCGTACATGGGCTTTTCTTGCGGGCCTATTTATACTTTTTGCCATCTATGCAAATATGAAGGTAAAAAAATAATATTTGACCGCTGATTCTTACTTCTTGCTGGTAAATCCTTATATAGTAGATGTTGCTGCCTATGATTTGTGGAACCGCCCGCTCGGGCTTCTGTATATCTCCTCTATATTGAAAAAAAATCATTTAAATGTCAGATTTATGGATCTTATGGATCGATATGACACCTATTTCAATGATGTGAAGAGCAAGGAGCATTTCACCGGAAAATATTACTCCAGGATCGTCGGCGACTCTCCTTTTAAACAGTTGCCGGAGCGTAAATTCAGATATTACGGATTGCCTGAAGATGAATTTCGCCGCCGCCTCTCTATCTTGCCCGTGCCTTCCGCCATTTTGCTGACAAGCGGGATGACCTATTGGTATCGAGGCGTGGAAAAGACAGCATCCATTCTCAAGGAGCATTTCCCAGAAACAAAAATATTTCTCGGCGGCACCGCAGCCAATCTGGATCCAGACACCTATGAAAAAATGTCTGTTATTGACCGTGTGTTTTCCTCATGCCGAATGGATGAGCTCTACGGAGCGATCAAAGCGGTAACCGGCGATGATCTGGATTATACTCCGGACACTCACCTTGATTTTCCGCTCCCTGATTGGAATATCTACAAGATCCGTCATGCCGCAGCTGTTCAGGCCTCGTGGGGATGTGTTCACAAATGCACTTATTGTGCGTCTTCCCGGCTTCACCCTGAATTTATTCAAAGAGATCCGCGGAGCGTCTTTGAGGAGCTCCTGGAGCTTGATAAACTCGGCTTTTCCGATATCGCCTTTTACGATGACGCGATCCTGGCCAATTCATCGGGTCATATCGAGAAGATCCTGGAGCTTATCATAGCATCGGAGCTGACAATATCTTTTCACATTCCAAATGCGGTTCACCCGGAATTCGTAAGTGAAAAGAATGCAAAACTTATGTACTCCGCCGGAGTGAAGACGGTGGCGATAGGATTTGATACCGAATCGGTTCAAAAAAGGCAGAAAAAGAAGTATCCCGTTGAAAAAGCATTGGAATATCTCTTATCGGCCGGATTTGATCCAGCCGCTCTCTGGTGCTATCTTCTTGTGGGCTTACCAGGGCAGGAGACGGGGGAGATCATTGAAGCGATGGAAAAGATCCATCGGCTCAAGGCACGCATCAGACTGGCGTGGTTTTCTCCGATCCCCGGAACCAAGGATTTTGAGGGCATAGAGAAAGATGCCGGCCCGGATTATTATAATAACTCATTTTATTCTGTCGTGTCCGGGACTATGGACAGGAATACTCAGGAACAATTGAAATCAAAGGAAAGAGAGCTTAATAGGGGGCTGTATGCTTAATAGATTTAAATTGCCGACATCAAAAAGAGCTCAGATCATTGATATCACGGAAACCGTCAAAAATTGTGTGAAGGAATCAAAGATCGAGGAAGGGATCGCAATTGTCTATTCGCCGCATACTACTGCGGGCATCACCATCAATGAAGGCGCGGACCCTGATGTAAGGACAGATATCAACTCCGCATTGGAGCGTATTGTTCCGCGTGATTGGAATTTCCTGCACGCCGAAGGGAATTCCGACAGCCATATTAAGACATCAATGATGAATCCCGGGCAAACATTGATCATATCGGAAGGCAAGTTGGTTCTCGGAACCTGGCAGGCCATATATTTTTGCGAATTTGACGGGCCGCGGACCAGGACCTTTTATGTGAAGGTGATAAATGGATAATCGTACCCGGCTGGTAAATTTTTTCGAGAACTTTTATCCGGGTAAAACAGATTTTTCAAAAATGCGCGAGGATTTTATAAATGAGACGCCGAAAGATATCCGGCCGCTATTTTATAATGATGTGACGCAGATAACACGCAATTATCTCCTTTTGGATCACTTGATGACATTACCGTTAAAAAAGGGCCAGAAGATCTCACGCTCCAATAGGGCAGTTATCTTTTGCGCTCTCTATGATATTATTTTCAGAGCACAGCCTCCTCATGTAGTGAATGAGTATATCAATCTTGTCAAGCATAAAAAGGACAAGGGTTTTGTAAATTGGTTGTTGAGGACAGTCCTTCAAACCACCGGCACCGATCCGGAATCCCTCCCTCTGCCCTCCAGCAAGATCAAGGAGATCTCGATGAAATACTCCTTCCCTGTGGACTTTACAGTTAAACTCTCCACAGAATTCAATAAGAAAAAAGCCGAAGATATCTTCAAGGTACTTTCGCGGGAGGTTCCTTCAGTCTATATGCCGAATAAGTCCGCCCCCGAATTAAGTACACTGAACTGTCCGGAGATCCTTCCTGATATCTACACCATTTGTGATATGAATGCCGCTCTTCAAGCTCAAAGAGAGGGCAAGATCCTGATCTTTGAAAAGACCTCCATGTTCCCTGTCTATCTTCTTGACGCTCAAGAAGGTGAAGAGATCTTGGATCTGGCGGCTTCTCCGGGAAATAAGAGCTTTATGATATACAATCAAACCAAGGGTAAGGTAAAATTGACCCTCAATGACCCCGACACTCAGCGCTATGATTTTATGGTTGAGAATGTCAAGAAATGGGGCATGGATATGGAAACGGTGTCATATGACGGCCGGAACTTTCCTTTGCAGAAGAAATATGACGCTGTTTTTGTTGATGCTCCGTGTTCAAATACCGGAGTGATATCAAAGAAGCCCGATATCAAATTCAAATTGAAGAACACAAAGATGAACAAATTGAAAGATCTTCAGGCCGGCCTTGTGAAAAGGGGGCTTCAACTCTTAAAGCCCGGTGGCCGGCTCGTATACTCTATTTGTAGCTTTTTGAAAGAAGAGATCGCCCCTTTGGTTGAGGAGATCGAGGCTTCAACTGAATTCAGAAGTGTGATCTCGCCCGTACATTTCAGGTTGGAAAAGTTCAGCGAAGATAAATACTTCCGCATCATACCCAGTGAAGATTATCCTGTGGGCTTCTCGATGGCACTGTTCAAGAGCAAATGAAATCGGGAAGAATTTCTTTTTTACCCTGGGATTTCACTTGGAAAGTCGTTGAAAATAAGGTGATAGAATCCCACTTTATCGATCATTTGGAGAAAGCGGATTCTTATAAGTATCCCTATTACGAAGAATTCAAATTTTACTTCACCAACGGCCGATTTTCCAGATTTCCGGCATTTAAGATCGTGGGTGTATCGGAAAAGCAGAAGCATCTTCTGATGACGCTTTTTGAAAAATGGAATGATATCCTCTTCTACGGCGAATTGGCGGAGATATCGGGTTTCCCCGGTGCTGCCAGATTTGCGGGCACCTGTATGGCAAAGAATCCACTCCCTGTGCTCATCCCGTGTCATCATGTGATAGGTAAAAGCGACCCCTGGAAATTCACCGGCCCCGCTGCCTTGAAGAAAGCTCTTTTGGAATTGGAAAATCGATCTGTTAAGAAATGAAGAATGAATAATTAGGAGAGAAAAAGGGAGGAAGATTCAAAGACATGCGGAGAATATTATCGTGTGATTCTATACATTGCGAAGAGTGTACAATTGCTTCGCAATTTTCAACTCTCCGCTTGGAACTTTTACGCCGGGACAGACGAGCTCCTGCGGAGTACGACATGTCCCATATCTTGGTTGGGGTGCGGCGTGATATGATTGTGACAGGAGAATTAATGGGTTAAGCGATATAGCGAT
>JAGLWT010000091.1 GCA_023133295.1 bacterium
TTCAAAACTCTTTTGGGTTGGTCGCCCGGCGGTGCCGGGCTCCCGATGAGCGGATGCGGGAGGGAAATGAAGAAGAGGAGAATGTCATCCAGAGTGAGTTTGCGACCGTGGGATCCAGTTTTATTTCATCCCGACTTTTCCCCACTTCGCACTTTACACTTCTTAATGCCTCGTACCTCGTTCACTTGTGAACGACTGTCATCGCATTTATGAATCAGAACACTAGGTCTTGCAATTCGTTTTGAAATTTCTGACGCAATTGCACATGCCGTGGAAAATGGCGCAGACACCGCCGCCGGTAGCGAAAATACCCCAGAAAAGCGGCAAGCTGAAGATATGTGCGATCGTGATCGGCGGCTTTATCACCGGAATGAGGTATATCCCCCAAGTGATCAGATATGCGCCCGCGAAGATACACAGATGCCCGAATAATACCAGTGCCTTGCGGCTATTGGTCCAGGAAACATAGATCAGACCGGCACCGATGATCAAAGGGACAAACCCGCCTGTTCCGGTACCCCTAATCAGATATACTCCAAACAGCAGCAATGCCGCTCCCATGATCACTCCAATGATCCCTTTGGCTTTCTTATTCATATATACCTCCTACTCAGTCTGCGCCGCAGACTGATTGTTCAAAAGTTAAGCTTCGCAGTGGACCCAGAAACAAGTGGACCCAGTGGAACATGCTTCGCAGAGCACAAGGCACAAAAGCACAAGTGTGTAAGGTAAAAAACCCACATCCGCAACCGGAAAATCGTTTGAGATAAGAATTTCCTTGTATCCCATCTTATAATTGTCAATTTCTTTTTGCCCACCTAAAACCCTATCACCTTATCATCCTATCACCCATTTCTACACTGTTCACTGTTCATTGTTCATTTCTTAATTGTTCATTGTGCGCTGCCCGCGCAGCGTGCACTATTTCGTGATCTTGAAATGCAGCCGGAGCCCCAGGCCGCCGAGAACATGGAATTTGGTCTCGGGCATAAACGAATATGCCGCGGTCACTTCTCCGAAGAAGACCAGATTGGAGGTGAGCCAGAATTGAATGCCGATCGGAAAGCGAACTCCCATACCAAAATCACCGGCATCCTGACCATATATTCCCAAACCAAAATACATGGGAATAACATTCCCATTACTGAAATCTATTTTGAAGGGTATCTCATAAGTGAAGTGAAGAGCATAATTCTCGCCCTTGAAGGTACTGAACCCTACGGCAAAATGCATCCTGCCGAATTTCAGTGACAGTCCCGAGGGAGAACCCGCCATGATACCGATACCAATGCTGCTGATATTTGAGAATACAAAAACGACCATTATTAGAACTAATATTCTTTTCATTTACAACCTCTGCTGATTTATTATAAAGATTGTGGAGTTCAGAGTCAAGATTCTCGGGGACGGTGGTTTACAGTGTTTACAGTTTGAGTCTCTTCTTTTTACGAATATGGAGTACTTGAATACATACCGGGATCAGAGAATATCTACTCAAGTCGACTGTAAACACTGTAAATCACCGTCCCTCATTTCATTATTATATTTTGCAACTTTTGCATCTACCGATATTCCAACGATAAATGCAGTCTGAAGTGTAAAGTGGGAACCAGGATGAAATAAAACTGGATCCCACGGTCGCCAACTCCCTCTGGATGACACTTTCCACTGCTTTATTTTCCTTCCCGCATCCGCTCCACGGGAGCCCGGCAGCGCCGGGCGACCACCCCAAAAGAGTTTTGA
>JAGLWT010000092.1 GCA_023133295.1 bacterium
TGTATCTATATGAAGGGAGCGAAGTAGAATTGGAGTTGAGGATAAAGAACGATAGTACAGTAAGCAAAAAGAATCTGTTCTATTATAGTTTAGGGAAAAAACTATATTCCAAATCATATAAAGATGACGTAACAGTAACTTCTGAAAAGATATTCCATCAGGACATTCTAGGTAACAATATCCTATTGACCGACACTACCGGAGAATGGCTTGAGAAAACGACTTACGGACCCTTTGGAGACGTAATCTCGGAGAAGAGGAGATCTCCATCATCTAGCATCCAACATCCAACATCTTATAAATTCACTGGAAAAGAGCGAGATTCTGAATCCGATCTTGATTATTTCGGAGCCAGGTATCTAGACTACAACAACGGGAGGTGGATGAAGCCGGATATTATTACGGGTGATATCGCAAATCCACAGAGCTTAAACAGAGTAATATATTGTATAAATAGTCCACTTAAATTCGTTGATTTATTTGGATTGTGGCAAATTGATGTTGATCAACAGACCGGAATTGCCTATGGTGTTGTTGAAGAAGGGGATACGCTATGGGATCTTGCTCATCAACTTACAGGTGAAGGTGGGCGTTGGAAGGATCTTGCAATTTCAGAAGAAGATGCGAAAGAACTAAGCATCGGTCAGAGAATTGATATTAGCGCTTTATTGCATCCCATAATTGTGTCCTCTCTTGAAGAGCAGGCCAAGGCTGAACAAGCAGGAGATTATTCACCGCATAGAGATAAACATCATCGGTTCAAGGGGAATCCTAAGGATATTTCTAATTGCTGGGCAACTGCGACGGAAATAATTGGAGAGAGCGTAAGCAATTGGACTCCCGGAACTTTCATGACTCAAGATCAGGCCAATAGAATATTAGATAAATTAGAAAAGGGATTTGCTTCCAGCTCATTAGTAAGGTACGGGTCGGAAAATCCGAAGTCAAACAAATTGGATAAACAGAAATTAACCCACTTTTCAATTTATTTACTAAAGAGTAAAAGTGGAAGTATCTTTGTATTTTCTCAAGAAGGTTGGGGAGGAAAATACAAGATTAATACAAATTTGGGAATGCCTTCGCTATATGGTGGGAAGATAACATATTATAAGGTTAGATAAATGAAAAGAATAACTATTATATTGGGATTATGTATTGGTATATTTGCTCTTTGTTCATGTAAAACACAAAATAGAGGACTTGAAATTTATGTCTTGAATAAGAAAGCAGAGATTGTTCAACAGAATGTTATTGCAGAAATTGAATTGCCAGAAATTCCTTTCATTTCACAAGATAATATTGAGAAATATTATTGGAAAGAGCATGTGATGCTGCTAAATGAAGGTGCTAGCGAGAAAATCGCTAAAATCAAAGCAAATATGGATGATTATCATGAAACCATATTTGTTTTGACGATAGATAGGGTTCCAATTTATTGGGGGCGTTTTTGGTCAATAAAAGATTCAAGATATGTTGATTTCCCAATTATTCCATTAGAAGCAGTAAAAAAGGAGAGGATATATATTCATTTTTATGATATGAATTCCGAAGATCCAAGAGAAAACGCGAAGATTTATACATTCTTAAAAAGGGAAGGTTTGCTATTGTGAAAGATCAGTAGGGAATTATTGCTCCATTAAGAAATGCGGATCACCCTACGAATTGAGTTGGAAAATACGAGACAAAATCCAAAATGAAGGGAGCGAAGTGGAATTGGAGTTGAAGATAAAAAGTGACGAAACATTATCAAAGAGAAGCCTTTTCTATTATTCCATGGGCAAAAAGCTCTGTGTGAATGAGTTTGATCCCGACGGACCTGGATCTTTAGAAAAGTTTTTTCACCAGGACATCCTCGGAAACAATATCCTATTGACCGACAATACCGGCGGATGGGTTGAGAAAACAACTTACGGACCCTTTGGCGACGTAATTTCGGAGAAGAGGAGATCTCCATCATCTAGCATCCAACATCCAACATCTTATAAATTCACTGGAAAAGAGCGGGATAAAGAAAGTAACCTTGATTACTTCGGTGCTCGTTACTTAGATTACAACAACGGAAGGTGGATGAAGCCGGATGTGGTAGTAGGAGATTTAGGAAATCCTCAAGAGATTAATAGGTGGACTTATGTGAGTAATAATCCAACAAGATATGTTGATCCAATTGGTTATCTGCAAGCACACTTAGGGAAACACGGAGGTACTATAACAAGTTTACCAGATATTACAGAGGAAATTCTTGAATCAATGATAAATAATGCAGCTGAATATTTAGAAACAAATGATTATTTTGGTATGGATGAGGAAGGGAAAAAGATAATTAACGATATGAAAAATAGTTCTCCATTTGCCTTTCTTGAATTTGTAGAAATTGCTAAATTCGTAAATGAAGGGATCGAGAGGATTAGAGTAGAAGGTTATGAAAATTTAAGAATTCTAAAAGGTGAAGGATTAGGGAAAAAAGGTATGCGGGGAAATAAACGAAATGTACAAATTGCTGTTGAAGTTGTGCTACATGAATTAGGATTAATAAAAGAGCGTCGAGGTGGGGGATGTGCTGATTGTAGGATATATACAAAGGATTTGTTAGCCGAATTTAAATATTTTCACGGAATGGATTACTTCAAAGTTGTTGGAATTCAAAGAAAAGGTGCCCCTCATAATGCGAATATTCTATTTTTATCGAATACTAATCCTAAAAGTGGGATTATTTTTGATCCATGGATAAAGCAGGAATTAATGATTTATTCGTATAAACGCTGGGAAAAAATGGGATCAACTCCCACAGTTATTGACGAGGAATAAATGAGAATTAAAAAACAAACAATTGGAATTTTAATAGGTTCTGTATTTATTATTGCTGTAATTATTCTAAGCATGCAAACTAACCTAAGGATTCACAAGCATTTAAATATGATAAGCAATGTATACAGTAAGCAAGCAGACAAATGGTTTGACTTCTATGAAAATGTAATTAATTACCAGAAGACAAATGAGATTGTGTTTTCGGAAAGTGAAATAGAATTTTTAGTAGATATTATTACTGATTATACGAGAAAAGAAATTAATGAGCACATTTTCACTAAAATTACACTGTCGGGTACTTTTCTTGAAGTGATACTTTATATTGATTATCCCTTTCAAAATATATTTTCCGGAAAAAGGTATGATTTACAATGGACCCCTGAAAAGGAGAAAGAAAGAGAATATTATAAGCATTTGACTTGGATAGATTCGGTTAAGGCTGAGAAATATCGGAAAAAAATGGAAGAACAAACAAACATTACATATTCTGAAGAAGAAAAGAGTAGGATTATTGAAGGGATGAAGGCTATTAGAAAATAGAGATCCGTATGAAGGGAG
>JAGLWT010000093.1 GCA_023133295.1 bacterium
CTGGTTCCCACTTTACACTTCACACTTCAGACTGCATTTATCGTTGGAATTGACTCAAATCTAAACATTCCATTGTTAAGATAGTTAGGATTCAGAGCACCTAGAAATGTTTATGTAAATGTTTATTTGAAAGGGGTTGAATTTTCTTATTTATCCTATATAATATTCTTAATTTCCAAAGAGAAGGAGAAAGCATGTCTACAATAAGACCATTTAAAGGTTTCAGACCCAAAGAAGGGCTCGAGGATAAGGTTGCTTCGTACCCTTACGATGTTATTAACTCTGCTGAAGCTCGAAAGATCGCCGAGGGTAATCCGCATTCTTTCCTGCATGTCGTAAAACCCGAGATCGATCTCCAGGAAGATATTGACCTCTATAGTGACGAGGTTTATGAAAAGGGAGCGTTCAATCTCCATTCATTCATTGAGAACGGCACGCTGAAGCAGGATGAAACCCCTTCATTGTACATTTACAGTCAGAAGATGGGAAATATTTTTCAGACAGGGATCGTCGGACTGGCTTCCGCGATCGAATATGACAAGGGCATCATCAAAAAGCATGAGCATACAAGGCCGGTCAAGGTAAAGGACAGAACAAAACATGTGATTACCCAAGGAGCACACGCTGGCCCCATTTTCCTGACCTATCGCAATAACGAAGAGATTTCCGCGCAGGTTAAAGAGATACAAAAAGGCACTCCCAAGTACGATATAACATTCGATGACGGCATTCAGCATATCTTATGGGTCGTTCAGGACACCGCCATTATAGAAAAGATAGTAAAGGGCTTTGAAAGTGTAGAATATCTGTATATCGCTGACGGACATCACAGAAGCGAGTCGGCAGCAGAAAATTACCGCAGGACGCAAACACCGGACACCGAGGGTTTCCTGGCCGTATATTTTCCCGACAATGAACTTTATATCATGGATTACAATCGCGCTGTCAAAGACCTCAACGGCTTTGATGAAGAAGCTTTCCTTCAAGAGGTACATAAGAAATTTGAAATACAGGCATCCTGCAGCGGCTGCAGCGGCTGCGGAAGCCAGGACAAAAACCCAAAGGAAAGGCACGCCTTCGGTATGTACATGAATAAACAATGGTACAAACTCTGGATCAGGAATGAATTTGTAAAAGAAGATGATCCCGTAAAAAGACTTGATTCATATATCCTTCAGAATGAACTGCTCTCACCGATACTGGCCATTGATGACCCTAAAACAAATGAGAGGATCGCATTTATCGGCGGGATCCGCGGAATGAAAGAATTGGAAAGGATCGTCGACAATGAGGATTTCAAGGTCTCTTTTGCCATGTTCCCGACATCGATCTCAGAGCTCATGGATATCGCGGACGCAGGAGAGGTAATGCCTCCCAAATCGACATGGTTTGAGCCCAAACTCCGCTCAGGGTTTGTTGTGAACGTATTCAAGAAATAGCCAACCGCGTTGCTGAGCAAGCTCAGCAGGTACGATGTGCGAGGTGGTGGTAGGGGCGAACCTGCGTGTTCGCCCTTTCTATACCGTCATCCTGAACCCCTTGTGGGCGAAGGATCCATCCCGGTATTTTATATCAAATACCATAAAATGCTTCCCAATATTGCGCAAATAGTAAACACTCCTAACAATGTGATGTAGCAGAACCATATTATTTTCCTGTACTTCTCCATTTTTTCGTCATCCAAAACCTTTTTAGCATAAAATAATTTGAATCCCCCAAAAAACTTTTTGTTATACTTCTTTAATATTTCAGGTTGATAATTCTTCATATAAAAACCGAATTTGAACATTATAAACATACAATACCAGGCTAAAATGATTGCTGCTAATATAAGAAAGAACATCGTAAAAAATATAATCTCTCGTATCACTTACAGTTCCCTTTTTTCTTCGAATCCATCTGCGCTACTTTTTGATTGTACATCCTTCATTTTTCATTCTCCCACTTGTGCCTTGTGCACTTGTTGCTTGTGCTCTGCGAAGCATAACCTTGAACTTTTGAACATTTCAACTTTTGAACAATCTTCTCACGCATCACACGCCAATGATCTTGACCAGCACCCTCTTTCTTCTTTTTCCGTCGAATTCTCCGTAAAAAATGGCTTCCCAGGGGCCGAAATCCAACTTTCCCCCGGTAATTGCAACAACCACTTCCCTTCCCATTACGGTCCTTTTGAGATGAGCATCAGCATTATCCTCATAACCGTTATGCTTATACTGATCATACGGTTTTTCCGGAGCGAGGCCTTCAAGCCATTTCTCAAAATCCTGATGCAGGCCCGATTCGTTGTCATTAATAAAAACACTTGCTGTTATATGCATGGCATTCACCAATACCATTCCCTCTTTTACATCTGATTCCCTCAGACATTCCCTGACCTCGTCGGTGATATTTACAAACTCTCTTCTGGAGGATGTATTGAACCACAACTCTTTCCTATAACTTTTCATTATTATGTATTCTAATCCATAATTCCATTATCAAGGTAATTATGAATCTGAACACTCAACCTCCTTTGGCGCTGCGGCCTTTGACAGTAAGCTCATTTTCTTTGATAATTTGAAATAATAGCGGGCAAGGAAAAAGAAATACGGTAGGAATATTATTATCAGAAATATATTACCCGACATCAAGAGATAATTGTAAACGCCGTGAAGCAACGAGGCGACCACAAGTGCGCCTAAGACAGAACTCTTCATCCCCATTTTCTTTTTTGCGAGGGCCATTCCGATGTGAACGGTAAATGCGACATGGCCGGTTATGGAGAATATCCCTCTGAGGATTATCACCGATGCGCCGAAATGCTTCATATAAAAGAAGTTCTCCAAAGTGGCAAAACCCAATGCGGCGACGGAGGCATAAAGAATGCCGTCATTCAACTCATTGAATTCCGGTTTTGGATAAACATGATAACGGAGAACCAGGTATTTTGAAAATTCCTCGACGGGGCCGATCACAAGGAAGATATATATAAACGGCAGGCTCGACACAAATGAAAAGAAATACTCCAATGCGGCAGCTAAAAAGGTAACAGCCATACCCCAGAGAAAAGTCGAGATGATGGCTTTAGCGGGTTCCGGCTGAAAGCGGTCTCGGCGTAAAAAGAAAAATAGCCAGAACGCCGTCGGGGCAAGTAAAAGAAAAATGAGTCCTATCATCTGCTTTCCTCCTCAAATAAATAGCGTATGCTCCTGTCCAGAAGTACAAAGGTCACATTTGCGTCCAGAAGCCCGGACAGCTCTTTGCTGCGCTTGACAGCTTGTTGCCTTCTGAATTTCTCATTCGGATGATTGATATTGAACATCGCTTCGATGAGCAGGGCCATATTCTGCTTGCTCCGCTCCTTCGCATACTTCGGGGAAGGCAGCTCTTTTCCCGCAGTGACGGCCTCAAGATACCCGGAATATATTTTTTTCAAGCCATTGGCATTCGGTTGAAAAGCCGAGATCTGACCAAGGAGATAATTCCCGAAAGCGGGTTCCGCATCCAGCACCAGGCCTGACATTCTATCATTCCAGCAGGAGGGATCAGCACCCATCAATTTCAAAAGGGCGATTTCGCGATCTTCCAATTGCTCATTCAGGCACTTTTTCAACAGTATCGAATCCTTTAACACATCGTTGTCGCCGTTCTTTGTTCTGAATATGAATACTTCCTCTCTTGAAATTGTGTATATAATCGCGCTTATCAGTTTTGAAGACGGATCAGGACTGCCCTTAAAAACAATATGCCGGCCGTCATACTCCCAGATGTGCAGAGGGCCGTAATGCTCTCTCTCATCAAAAAAGGGAAATATTAATGATTCAATGGGAAGTTCGTCGAATTTATGGATCAGATCACCAGAAATCACTCTTTAAATCCGTGAGTGATCGGCATTAATCTCCCAAATCCAAAGGCCTTCGGAGTAACCTTGATCCCAAACGGGGCTTGTTTGCGTTTAAATTCGCTTTTTCTGACCCTGGATACGATATTGAACACCGTATCGGGGTGATGTCCCGCGGTGATAACCTCTGAAGGGGAAAAATGAAGTTCTATGAGCATCTTGAGTATCGGATCAAGGGTATCGTACGGCGGAAGGTCATCCTGGTCCAATTGGCCGGGAGCTAATTCGGCTGAAGGGTGCTTTTCTATAATATTTCCGGGAATGACCGTGTGATCGCTTAAGCGATTGATCCACTTTGCCAATTTGAAGATCGTTGTCTTGTAAATGTCCGATATCACCGCAAGGCCGCCGGCAAGATCCCCGTATAAAGTGGAATAACCAACAGCGAATTCCGATTTATTTCCCGTGGCGAGAACGATACCACCCTGTGTGTTCGCATACGCCATAAGAATATTTCCTCTGACTCTGGCCTGAATATTCTGTTCGGTCAATGAAGCCGCATCATATTTCAAATGGTCTTTGAGGTCGGTTTGATATTTTTCCACAAGGGAAGTGATATCTATCAGAGGGTGTTTTACCTTGAGATTCTTTACCAGCTGAAGCGCATCCTTAACCGAATGTTCCGACGAATACGGGCCCGGCATAAGAACACATGTCACATTGGAAGCCCCGAGAGCCTCCACGGCAATAACCGCTGTAACAGCCGAATCAATACCGCCGGACAGCCCAATGAAAGCACGCTTGAACCCATTCTTATGGAAGTAATTGCGTACTCCGGTGATCAGCCCTTCGTAGATATACTGAAGTTGAGAGCCGGGCTTGTAGGATTTTTTCTTTTTGCTCTTTTTAGTAAATATTTTCACATCTTCTCTGAATGGCTTACAGAAGTTCTTCAATTCCCCGCAGGAAAAGTAGTAGGATTCCCCTTCAAAAACGAGATTGTCCTGAGCGCCGGCAAGATTAATATAATAGAGGTCAAGCTTGAATTTCTTTGATAGATTCTTAAGCATCTTTCTGCGCATCACGCCTTTGCCCAAGTAAAAAGGTGAAGCGGAAACATTTATCAGCGTCTCGGCACCCGCGGCGCCTTGAATATACGGTACACTGTCAGTCACCCAGATATCTTCACATACCGAAACTCCCACAAAGATACCACCGCCCAATTTTTTCCTAAGTTCTTCTGTATTGCCTTTCAAGTCGCCGTCAACCTGTTCCAACTCCAATGTTTCAAGATTTATCCTGAATTTGTATATATGATCAAATTTTCCTTTCTCGCCGGCAAAGAAATACATTCGCGCCTGTTCACCCGGCGAAAAATACCGCGGTTCGTTGAAGACATCATAAACCGGAAGATTGAATTTTGCCTGATAATCCTGCACCCTGCCCTGGAAAAGGAGTTTTGCTGTATTGTACATCTTATATGGGAAATCATTCATAGCAGTAGGGTCAAATTTATTTTTAGGCTTTGAAGGGAGGGCTTCAACACTGCCGATAATAATAGGTTTGTCAGGACAGATTTGAGCGAGATCGTCTATAAGGGACTCTTCTCTGAGTATTAAGTTCTTCTTAAACAACAGGTCTTGTGGAGGATATCCCAATAAACCGAGTTCTGGAAATACAGCGACATCCCAATTCTTATTCGATTCGATATATGAAACCACCTTGTCATAATTACCCTCGAGATCGCCAACCTTGAAATTTATCTGCCCGGCTAGAATTTTCATTGTTACATCCCCAGAATATATGGGTAAAAGGACGAAATACGGAGAATGAATATCAAGCTGTTGATCTCCTCAACAATGGCAAGAGCGCCGGTATTTCCGGTACCCGCAAATAAGCTGTTCAACTCCAGCAGATCATCGACCTTACCTATTGAAGAATGCTTGACCAGCTCTTGATAATCATAACCGTTGCCGCCGGAGCTCAATAACTGTCGGTATATCACATCGAACTTCACATGGGGATCTCTTGCGGTTTGGATCTTATCCTTCACCCAGTCCTGAGAGAGAAATCTCTTGATCTGAGAAAGTCGCTCCTTAGCCATTTTTGACGCGTCTTCAAAATCATCGGAATTATTTATCGTCTTTGAGAGATATTTCAAGCCCTTCTTGTAGCCGGAACGGGAAAAGGTACCCAAATACAGGCCGATCATATCGCCTTTATTTTCCAACTTCTTGTAAAGATCGACAAGGGCCTTCTCCTGCAATGATGGGGCAAGGAAAAATAAAGAATAAGCAATATCTTTCTGATCATACTTATTGGAAGATACGATATCGATCAGCACGGGAATGAATTTCTCCGAATGAGAAAGGGCCAAAAGAGCGTTCTTTTGCATATTGCCCCTGCCATCGTATAGGGAAGAGATGAATTCCGGAACCATGATCTCTTCAGAAGGCATCAGTAACAACACCTCATAAAATCCTCTGTTCTTCTCATCGGCATTATTAATATATGTGCGCAGTACTTCCCGTGAAGATTCAGTATTAATCGCAATAAAAAATGAGATGCACGCCGTTCTCATCAACTCTTCCGTATAGGCTTCCCAAATGAATTTTACCGGGTAGAAAGAATTTCTGTACCTGTACCGCGCAACGATCAAAATACATTTGTACAGGTCTTCAAAAGCCGTATCCGAGCGGATCTTTGACGCGATCATGGGAAGGAGGACAGGATCTGCTGATATCATCTCACCCAGAGAATCCCAAGCGGCATCCTTGGAGATATCAAAGCCGCTTATCCAGTTCATATCCGTCGCCGCGGGAATGATACAAATAAGACCCACTAGCAAAGCCAGAAATATATTTTTCATATTACCTCTCCTAAAGAAAATAAACCCTGATCTCCGGTTTTCTTTTTTATCAATCCTGAATCAAAGTCCACTATTGCTATTATATCCTCTTTTGCTCCGAAAGCAAGGAAATTTATTATTTTATCTATATTGATATCCTTGTCATAATACTTTGGGTACTTCGGCTGCTTTGGCCATAAGATATTCTCTTTGATAATATGGGAAAAGGATCCCGCCTCAAGGACAACTCGAAGCCGGTATTTTCCTGTATAATAAAGATATTTCTCCAAGAGATTATAATTTATCTTATCACATGAAAAATCCGCCCTTCTCAATTTACCCGATTTTGTGATATTCAGCGTAACCTCATTTACATGATGCACTCCCCTGGGTGAGATCACTTTTACCACATCTTCCATTATTTTCATTGCGCGGCAGCGCTTGTTGATATGTTTGACACCTGTAGAATAAAAACTGATATCTCCCCAAAATGCACTTATGAGAACCAGTCCGGTAAGGAGGATGGATATGAACATACCCTTGGCAAAATACATAATATAGTATACTACAAATATTTTTCGGGTCAAGGGGATTTTTGCAGATGTTGAATTAAGTTCGCATACCTTTTGCGGAATATCCCCAACTTGACTCATCTCCCTTTTTTTTATAGAATATAGACGAAATAAGGAGACCTTCTCTGGAGGACATATATGAAACGCCTATGCTTGTTTTTATTCACGATCGTCTTGTTGAATTGTGCCTTCTCACTGAGTGTTTATGAGAGTGAAATAGAGCGCGGGACTATCAAACTTTCTCATGCCGGGGAGATCACTTTTAGCGGCCGAACCTACATGGATGCTGAGAAATTCCACTTCTCCGGTGAAATCAGGCTCACTCTTGATAATACAATTCCAGTTTTCCTGCATGAATTGATATCGGAACTGCTGAAAAATGAACCTCCCGCTTCCGTTGGGGATATCCTCCTCCGTGCGACATGCAAGAAACCGATCGCTTTGATAATTTCAGATGTGAAGATCGAGCCCATGATCGATGGCGATTTCTTTCTGTACCGCATTTCGCCTGATATCTGGTTCAATCATGAAATTCTTTTTGGATTTCCGGAAGGAAAAAAATGCGGATTTACCATACATGAGATCAGCTTCCCCATTCAAAGGCGAAAAGAACATTTGGAGCAAGGGGACCTTATGGCAAAACTCTCCCCGATGGATCTGAAAAACGATATCAAATTAAAGATCAAGGTCAAGATTGGCAAGGACTTGAAGGTAAAGAGAGTACATATTAAGGGTAAGCTCGACCGCAAGATAAAGAAACAGCTCATCAGAGACCTTAAAGAAGCGAAAATACTCAATGGAGCCATTGCGGGAAAGAAGATAACCGTAATACTTTCTCTTAAATCAGGAAAATACGGGCCATCCATCTATATGTTCAAGACAGTTAAGCGATAGTGCTCTGATCCATGAAGACGGTAACAGTCGTTCACGAGTGAACGAGGTACGAGGTGGTAGGGACAATTAACAATTGAAAATGGACAATGGACAATTGGAGAGGGAAAAAGGGAAACAAAAACACATCCGTAACCGGAAAATCAATATTTCGTTTAACTCATTAATTTTCCTGTCACAATCGTTTCACGCCGGACCCCAATCAAGATATGGGACATGTCGTACGCCGCCGGCGTTCGTCTGTCCCGATGTAAAAGTTCCAAGTAAAGAGTTGACGAAACAGCGGAGCGCGTAAACTCTTTGCCCCGTTAGAATCAAGCGTTAGCGTTATCCTCAATCCCTGTCTATACGAATATTTCTGATTATTTCCTTCTTATCCCTTACCCACTTGTGCCTTGTGCACTTGTCACTTGTGCCCCTATCAGCCATTGTCATCGTATTTATAATCAAGGCTCGATAAGAACACCGCGATTAAGCAGCCATTTAGGATCAAAGATTCTTTTTATACGCCGAATTATTCCGATCTCGGCCTCGGAGTACATCCTGGGCAGGTATTTCTTTTTTAATACGCCCACACCATGTTCTGCGCTGATCGTACCTCCCGCAACAAGGCCGATCGCCGACAAATTATTATAAAGATTATATGCCGCGCGTATCTCCCTGTCGCAATTGGGAATGATATTGATATGAAGATGAAAATCACCCAGATGGCCGAAGACATAATGCTCCAACCCCGAATCCGATAATAAATTGCGCATTCGGGAAAATACATCCCTGAATTTCTCAGATGGCAGCGCCATATCGGTGCTCATTTTGTGAACCGAAGGATAGCGCACCTGCAGACGCGCGATCTTTGTGTTTATGGCTTCGGGAAGAGCATGTCTGAAATCCTTCAGCCGCTTCATTTCAGAGGAATCGAATGCGGTCCATGTTCTGTCAATATCACCTCCGCAGGAAGACAATAAAGGGGTTAATTCCTCGTATATATTTTCCGTATCCTTTTCCCCTTCGGTAATATATTCCAAATACAGGGCGGTTTTATCGGTCTTGTCGATAGAAGGGATCTTCGAAGGATTGCCTTTCAATGTTGAGAGGTTCTTCAACAATATTATTGCAGCGGGGCCGAAGTATTCCAATGAGCTCAGCCGTTCGCGGGAGCGGACTTGATCCGCAAGATCCAGAGCATTATCCTCAGTGTCAAGAAAACAAAGAACGCCAAGAAGCTCGGTTGCGGGATATAACCGCAGCTCGATCTGTGCGGCAATGCCCAGAAGCCCTTCGGAACCTATGAAAAGGTCTAAAAGCGGCATATCGTTCCTGAAATAGAAACCCGCATTGTTCTTTATATCCGCAAATGAATAGCCCTCCATGTCCACTTCTTCAATGAGCAGGGAATCATCGTAGAATTTACTACCCTTAAAGAGATAATTTCCCCTGTCTAAATGTATCATTTGCCCAGAAGGCAGGACAATGTCACAGGATAAGATATTTTTTCTGGCGGGGCCGTACATGAAAGATCTTGCTCCCGAGCCATTAGTTGCCCAAACACCGCCGATAGTCGCCGATTTTTCGGTAACATCCACATTGAATCTATACTCTACACCTTCATAATTAGTGCTCTTTAAATAATCGTCTATCTCTTCGAGGGTGACCCCGGGCTCGACCTGGAGAGAAGTACCGCTGCCGGATCTTTCATATCCGATTATCTTGTTCAGCTCGACGGTAGATATCAATGCGGCGCCATTGGGAACTCCGCCGCCAACGATACCCGTCCTCGCTCCCGATACATGAAAGGGCTTCTCCTGAGAATAGAATTCACCTATTACCTGCGAAAGTTCTTGCTTACTTTCAGGGAAAATAATAAGCTCTGTGAAACCCGCAAGTTTTGATTCGTCTGAAAGATAGGATTTATATCCATTCTCTATCAGTGCTTTTCCTTCGATCTTTTTCATAATTGATTATAAGATAAAAATAGAATTATTCAAACAAAAAAAAAGGGGAGATGCCGCAAGGACACCTCCCCAATGTTATGGTATGGACTTTCGTCCTGAATTACATCATTCCTGGCATTCCGCCGGGCATTCCGCCACCCATGGGCATCTGAGGCTCGTCCTTTTCAGGGAGGTCAGTGATCATAGCGTCGGTTGTAAGTAGAAGTGCGGCAATCGATGCGGCCTTTTCGATCGCAGTAACTGTAACCTTTGTGGGGTCAACGATACCTGCCTTCATAAGGTCTTCATATTTATCCAAAGCCGCGTTGTATCCCACAGCTCCGGTTTCCTTGAGTACACGGTCAAGGATGATCGCGCCTTCTTGGCCTGCATTCTTCGCTATCTGCCTGATCGGCTCTTCTAATGCTCTTCTAACTATTTCCACTCCGATCTTCTCTTCGGGGAACTTGATCTTGACATCATTGAGTTTGTCCCTTACCCTGAGAAATGCAACGCCGCCGCCGGGGAGGATACCTTCTTCCAAAGCTGCCTTTGTAGCTGCCAAGGCATCTTCGAATCTGGCTTTTGTCTCTTTGAGTTCAATTTCTGTCGATGCGCCGACCTTAATAACTGCGACACCGCCGGAAAGTTTCGCGAGCCTTTCCTGAAGTTTTTCTTTATCATAATCGGAAGTCGTATCGTCGATCTGCCTTTTGAGCTGCTCAACTCTTGCCTTGATATCTTTACCGGAACCGGCACCTTCCTGAATTATGGTATTATCCTTGTCGATCTTTACCTTTTTGGCTTTACCGAGCATCTTAATTTCAACGGATTCCAGTTTCATTCCCTTGTCCTCGGAAATCACTTCACCGCCTGTAAGGATTGCGATATCCTCTAACATGGCTTTTCTTCTGTCGCCGAAACCGGGAGCTTTTACCGCGGCTATCTTGAGAGTTCCTCTGAGTTTATTCAGAACCAGTGTCGCCAGTGCTTCGCCTTCCACATCTTCAGAGATGATAAGAAGTGATGAACCTTCCTGGGCAACGGTCTGGAGAATATTGATGAGGTCTTTCATAACGGAGATCTTTTTATCAAAGATAAGGATATAAGGATTTTCCATTTGGATATCCATTTTCTCGGTATTTGTCGCGAAATACGGGGAAATATACCCTCTGTCAAATTGCATACCTTCAACCATATCGATATGTGTCTCGATGGATTTCGCTTCTTCGATGGTTATAACGCCGTCCTTCCCTACTTTGACCATGGCCTTCGCGATAAATTTACCGACATTCTCAAGATCATTATTCGCTGAAATAGCGGCAACATTACTGATGTCTTTTTCATTTGTCGGGTCGATGGCTTTTGACATTCCCTTCAATTCGGAAACGATCTTGGCAACTGCCTTATGAATACCCTTTTTGATATACATGGGACTGGAGCCCGCGACAACATTCTTAAGACCTTCGTTGAAAAGGATCTGTGTTAATATTGTGGCTGTCGTCGTACCGTCACCGGCAACATCATTTGTCTGAGTGGCAACCTCTTTTACGATCTGGGCACCCATATTCTCAAACGGATCTTCAAGGTCTATCTCTTTTGCAATGGTAACACCGTCATTTATAATACTCGGTGAGCCGAATTTCCTGTCGATGACAACATTTCTTCCACGCGGCCCTAATGTGACCTTTACAGTATTTGCAAGTTTATCAACGCCGCCCTTGATCTTAGCCAGAGCGTCATAATCAAAAATAATGTCCTTAGCTGACATAAATGTCTCCTCTATTTCTCAATAATGCCGATAATGTCATCCTGGTCGAGGATGATCAGCTTCTCATTGTTGATCTCGATCTCTGTTCCGGCGTATTTGGAGTAAATAACATGCTCCTTTACCTTAACATCCATTTTGATCAGCTTTCCGTCATTGTCCCTCTTTCCGGGACCTGTGGCAATGACCACTCCAATATTCCTTTTTTCCTTTGCAGTATCGGGAATATAAAGAGCTCCAACTTTCTGTTCTTTAGCCTCTTCGGGCTTGATGATGACCTTATCTCTCAAAGGTTTGATCTTCATAGTAGCCTCCATAATTTAGCACTCTAAGTGCAAAAGTGCTAAATTATAACAGGTAACCCCACAGATGTCAAGATATTTTTTATATTTTCTCGAAATACACTTTTTTCTACTGTTATATTCGCAAGTATCACAGTAACATGTTTAAGTGCTAATTTTACGAATTCTTCGGCAATCGACGAGATTATTCGGAATATTTCCGTATTTATGAATCAAAACACTAACCCACTCCTTTTACAAAGTAACTAAGAACACCATATTCATAGTCGAGATCATCTGGGTCCGGGGAGTGTATGAAATTCTCCCAAATGGCGACCTTGCTGCCATCGGGAAGAATGATCCTTATCATTAGCTCTCCGAACCACTCGCGGATGTCGTGCTTTATTCTCATTATCTTTTTTGAAGGTACATCCTTCTCAAGGATAATAAGGTAAGCGCGGGAACTTTGTAAAACGGAGTGGGCTTTATTCACATGAAATCTAATATCAGGTAATGAACGCTCCTTATTGTACTTCGCATACAGAAAAAGACTCACATCTTTCCAATTAGGTATAGGCACCACCTTGAATATCCCGATGTTCTGATTCAGGATGTAACCGATGATCTCATCTTTTTTATCGTAAGCATCCGGCTTTATCAGCATATACGGATAGCCTCCGCCCCTTGGGTAGTTCTTCAATATTTCATAAACCTTCCTTGCCCAGAAGCGGCGCTGATCATCGATCGTATTCAAGGAAATATCCATTGTCCTGACCTCCCTTTTGCTATTGATATCCCTAAGATTTCTATTGACCTCAAGATTGAAGGCCTTGGTACATTGTGTACAGTTCTGAAAACATATCTTGTCATTGATGCATTTATGCTCTGTGATGAACCGGTTGATCGATTTCTGCTGCTCATCCACATCCGCGTCAAGCGAACAAAGGGCTTCACCGAAGTAGCGGATATAAATGGAACACGGAAATATTCCCTGTGGAGTGACCGTCCTCTCTTCATATGGCAGATAGCATTTGTCCATGAGAAAGGCAGCCCTTCTGCCGTTCAAACCGCATGCGGTACTTCTGAAAAGGGTTCTGATCTTATCCTTTAATAGCTCTTTTAGGAGAGTGCTCTTTTACCATATTGAGAAGGTGTTCGATCTGCGCCCTGCTGTACCTTCCTGAAATGGCGCATCGTTCCTCTGCGGCAAAAAGCAGTTTAATGTCATCAACGGGAAACTTCAATATGTCGCGGATATTCGCTTCCAGATTGTCCAAACTCGGAGAGTTCATCGTAATATTCACAACCGTGAAGATGTCGCGCCCCTTGGACTTCTCTGCGGCAAGCGCTTTGATCGTATTCAGCGTTTTTCTAAAACTACCCTTTATCCCCGTCATTTCATCATGCTCTTTCTCATACGGGGAATCAAGCGAGATCCTGAATTCATAATTTCCCGCATCCAATATCCTGCTCAGTAATTCCGGGGACATGGTGCCGTTACTGGTAATGGAAGTGAGGATATCCAGTTTTCGAGCGGCTTTGATGAACTCCGTGATCTGAGGATGAAGCGTGGGCTCTCCGCCGGTAAAATGAATATACTTCAAGCCGGCTGCCTTCCATTCCTTGATCAGCCGCAGATATGTATCGAGTTTAAAGTCGCCGCATCCTAGCTGTTTCCGCCCTCCCTCGCTGGGGATCATATGCGGGCCATTGCAATATGCGCATCGCAGATTACACCGATGCGTCAGAAAGAGTGTAACCCTCTTCATAGGAGGCACACTCCCCGGTATAGGATTGCCGCGCCCGTCAAGAATTCCCATAATGCCTTCAACACGTCTTTTTAATTCATCCGGGAAAAGGAGATCGATAAATTTACTTCTCATTGTTGCCTCCATCCCCTCCCTCGCATCTATACCAAGATAGGAGCAAGGTATGTGCCTTTACATTTTACCTGTATTTCAGTACTTATAGCGGGCGCTGATATTGCGCCGCGAATAGTTGCACAATTTTTGTGCAATTTTCAAAAAGGTTTGCTTTGGAAAGCTCAAGTGTTATGCTTCGCAGTGCACCAGTGGACCCAGTGTCCCAGGGACAAGTGGGTAAGAAAAAAAAAAGAATCACATCTGTAATTGAAAAACCATTTGAGATAAGAGTCTCTTTGTGTTCTATCTATTAATTCTCAACTGTCAATTGTCCATTGTCAATTCTATTCCGTCATTCCCGCGAAAGCGGGAATCCATCGTCATTTCCTTCTCTCTACTTCACAACTGGTATTTCGTACTTCTGGCACCATTATTAAGGAATTTTTCCGAATAGGCATATTAGCGTCATCGACGTTTGCCTACTTACTTACGATGTTTCTTCACGGGTAATTATGCCAACTATGCCAACCACCGTCCCCATATTTGCGTTCCCTAGAATCTCGCCGTATAGATCCCCATGGCTCCGCCTTTCAGCGGGACGATATCAAGAGTTCCGAGCTTCATTTCCGGAATATAGCGGTTTCTGAAGGCCTTCCAGGTAATATATGAGCTAACACATCCGGTGATCAGGGAGGTCCCGAAGTACCATTCACTATCCACATCACCATCTTTATCGAACATGAATACAACACCCGCGCCGATAAGCGAACCCGCGGCTTGTGAAAGTAATGTCAGAAATCCTTCACTCTCTTTAAAATGAAGGTCTTTTCTTAAGAAATAATCACCCGCAAAAAATCCTGCCATTGTGAACGGGATCATAAATGCGGTAATATTATCCGACTTCTCCCAGGCATCGGTGATATCCAATGCCAGCATGGATAGTTGGAGCCCGATAACCGCACCCGTTCTCATCATATATGAGTCGCCGGCCGTCAGTTCTCTCTTTTTTCCATAGAAATATCCACCCGCACAGCTTGCAAGGGAGGTGAATGGAGCGATAGCCCAATATCCTTTGTGATCTTCAATGTCTTCAATATCCTGAAATAGCGTCGCAGTGATAAGACTGCCCCAGAAAAGGCCCATATCTCCCCAAGCTGCTATCTGCTCCGCGGTACCATCGGTCATTCGGAATTTCTGCGAAAGGGCCATGCCCGCTACAGCTGAGCCTAGACTCACGGACAATCCCCAGGACATGTGATCTCTATCAAAATCGTCAAGCACGGCAAGGGCTAATAGATGCCCCCAAGCGATTCCACGGTACCCGCCATATAAAAACAATCTTACATCAGACGATGATACATATTTATCCTTGGTAAGATAGAATGGTAAAAAGAAGCCGGCGCCGGAGCCCAAAAGGTAAATACCCGTGATGATATTACCATCATCTATCTTAAGAGCGATCGGCAAAGACCAACCCCAATATGTAAGGGAAAGGATAGTTGAAGAAAGCACCAGGGTTTTTCTTGAGTTCTCCTTATCCTCTACGGGCTTAACAGCGGGTCTGCTGAATATCGAATCAATACGGTCACGAAGCATCAGCAATTCATCTTTTTCAATTATCTGAATATTCCTATACACACCGCCCGGAGCAGAATAGCGGATCTCCAAAGAGAGTCCCGCGGTATCCTCATAGACCTCTGCGGAAAGGAAGTTCTCAAATTCCGGAAAAAGCTGAAGATTGAGTTCGTGTTCTTTCGTAATAGTGAACACCTCACCCTTGGAATCCAATTCCATTTGACGGCTATCGCCGTAAATGCCTGCAACAAATACAATGCAAAGAAGCGTTAATAGTGTAGATTTCATACTACCCCCGTTATTTTATTTCAAAGAGATTTCCCGAAGCATCTTCGAG
The DNA here is from genome assembly GCA_023133295.1 of bacterium. GTDB lineage: Bacteria > AUK180 > AUK180 > AUK180 > AUK180 > JAGLWT01. The sequence continues at coordinate 15,889 of JAGLWT010000093.1, forward strand.
AAATAGCGCCTGCCTTTCGCCGCGGTCAACCCGGAAATGTTTCACCGAGAGTCTCTTACAGCGCGACAGTAAAGCATCTTTATCCTCTATTTTAATGGCTAAATGACCATATGTACTCTTTTTTGAGTTAGTGTTAATGAACACCTCGATCTTTACTCCGTCTATTCCGAAAACCAATACCTCTACATCCATCTTGACACCGAATACTTGATCGGCGGTCCTCTCATCGAGAGTGAATGTATACAGCAGTTCAAATTCAAAGACACCGATAAATATATCTTCAGCAGCCTTTTTTGAAATTGAGGACAGGGCGTAATGATCTATCGACTTCATGCCTTCTCCAATTGCGGTAACTCATCGTAAAGCTGAGAAATGCTCTTTTTCAGAACCGGATGTACAAGGTCCGCCTGAAGCTCAAGCATTGAGCGCAATACAAATTCCCTTTTGTGCAGATGCGGATGCGGGATAACAATATCCTCAGAATCAAATATGCCGATATCTGAAAATAATATATCCATGTCTATGATCCTCTGCCCCCATTTCTCTGTATCAACTCTTCCCATATCCTTTTCAAAGTGCTTCAAGGAGGCGATCAGTTCTTCAGGTGATAATTCGGTCTCATATTCCACGATCGAGTTTAGAAAATCCGGCTGATCCGTTTTGCCCCAGGGAGCGCTCATTATCCTCGTACTCTCTCTAATAACGCTACCTGCTGAATTAAGTTTCGCGAGTGCTACATCAAGATTTAAGCGAAGTTCTCCCAAATTTGTCCCCAACCCCAAATAGTATTTCATCATCACCCGAACAATGCCGAGAAGTCATCTATATCCTTTTGCGGGCAGGTCAGCGAAAATCTGACATAACCCTCTCCGGATGGGCCGAAACCGGTACCGGGAGAAACAAGGATGCCCTTGCCCTGAAGTAATTCGGATGCCTTCTGCTCAGAGCTCTTGCCGTCAAGGATACGGCACCATATATAAAAAGTTGAATCAGAGGCGATCGCCTCCAATTCCAAGCTCGGTATAATTGATTCAACCTGTGCTCTTCTTGAAAAATATATGCCCCGGAGTTCTTCCAATTGTTCGATCCCAAGGCCGATCGAGTCTGCAACCGCGAATTGTATGGCATCGAACACACCTGAGTCAATACTCTTTTTAATCTTTGCCAGGCCGGAAATGATCTCACTGTTGCCGATGGCAAAACCCACACGCCAGCCGGTCATATTGAACATCTTTGAAAATGAGTAGAACTCTATCGCGACATCCTTTGCGCCGGGGATGGACATTATTGAAAGCGGTTTTATTGAGCCGGGTCTGTATATCTCCGTGTAAGCTGCATCAGACGCGATAATAAAGCCGTATTCATGGGCAAGTGCTACAAGATCGATATAAAATTCTCGGGTGCAAGATACTCCGGTGGGATTATTGGGATAATTTACCCACACGATCTTGGGCACTCCATGTTTTTTAATAGCCGCTGCGACATCAGGGAGAAATGAATTTTCCATTGTAAGCGGCATAAGAATTACTTCACCGCCCGCGAAAATAGTTCCGTCCCTGTAAACAGGATATCCTGGTTCCGGTATAAATACCTTATCGCCGGGGTCAACAAAAGCAAGCGGAAAATGCGCGATCCCCTCCTTACTGCCGATAAGTGAAATAACCTCATTGGCAGGATCTACTTCGACTTGAAAACGCGTCTTTATGTAATCCGCGGCGGCCTGCCTATATGTCTCAGAACCGATATAGGACGGATATCTGTGAGTTGCGGGGTCTTTGATATGCTTTTTCACTGAAGCCAGTACGGATTCAAATGTCGGCAGGTCAGGATCGCCTACACCGAAGTCAAATACTCTTTTCCCAGACGCTAAGACCTTTTTTTTCGCAATGTCCAATTCGGCAAAGAGATAAGGAGGTATTTTTTTTATCCTTTTGGAATAATTAATCTTCATGCTTCTTCTCCCTTTTAACAGAGATCAATATTGACAGCATTACGAAAAGGATAAGGTCCTGTAAGAGAAGTATTATTGCTCCGATCCAATTTACCAGAAGCAGCAGAAATGCCGATACTCCGGTAGAAAAGGTGACCAGATAGATGAAGAGAACGGAATTCTTATGTGACAGGCCTAAGCGATATAAGCGATGTGAGAAATGATTCTGATCGCCTACAAATAGCGCCTGTTTCTTTTTCAAGCGTATATAAATAACAGAAAGTGAATCATAAATTGGAACCGACAAAATTATTACAGGAATGATAACCGGTAATTGTGTCAATCTGGAGATCTCGGTATATCCGCCCATGATAGAAAGGGTGGCAATGGTATAGCCGATGAAGAGACTGCCGGAATCCCCCATAAAAACCTTTGATGGATAGAAGTTCATCGGAAGAAATCCCAGCATGACAAATGCAAGGATAAGGTATAAATAGGCCAGTGGAACATTACCGGTCTGATACGAAATAAACGCGAATATCATTGACGAGATCAGCGCAATACCGCTGGACAGGCCGTCCATATTATCAAGCAGATTGAAGGAATTCATGATACCGACGATCCAGATAATCGAAACACCGTATTGCAGCAGCGGCATTTTCATAAATATCGTTGCCTTATCGATGAAGATGACAAATACTGAGGCAACGGCAATTTGGAAGATCAGCTTGATATAGGGATTGAGATTAAAAAGGTCATCCATAAATCCCATGAAGAATACACTTCCGCCCAGGACGAACCAGAGTATCATCTTCCCGTTCATAACAGAAATACCGGCAAAACGGCTCAGAAGCAGGAAGGTAATGATAAAGAGGGGAAAGAATGTGATCCCCGCTCCCCTTGCTTTCATTTGCTTATGCATTTTCCGCTTTCCGGGCAGGTCCACGATCTTGAACCGATAGGCGATCTGAATATACACCTTGATCAGGATCATTTCAACTAAGGCACAAAATATCAGGATCATCAATTGTGTCATAACCCTGTATTATACGGTTTGGTTAATAATTTGCAAGTTCTAAGGTTGAGAAATACCATTCACGATAAGAATCTCTTTTTATCCTATCCTATAATTGTTCATTGTTCATTTCCCAATTATTCATTGTATTCTGTCATTCCCAACTCGATTGGGAATCCATCTTTTCATTATTAGAATATGCTTTTCTCACATCATTTCAT
>JAGLWT010000094.1 GCA_023133295.1 bacterium
TGGAATATTTATATACGAAAAATAGATGGAAATGATGACGGAACACCGGACAACTCCGGTGAAGAACGAAATATCTATACTTCAGGTTCCGGTACCACCACAAACGCCCTTACTCCGAGCTGGGTTCCTTCGGGAGAAAGTATAATATTTGTTCGGTGCGTAGATGGCCACTATGGTGGAATACATTTGGTCAATATCTCCACTGGAGCCTTAACACATGTCTGGGGAGGTAACGAATCTTACTACCATAGAAACCGTTGGCCGTCTGTCAGCCCTGACGGGAACAAGGTTGTCTTCAGGAAATATAATTCTAATACCCTTGCCTGGGCGCTTTACACTATGAATATTGACGGAACCGGAATAACTCTATTGATAGACGGTAATCCCACTGTTTATGACCGTCCCCGATGGAGTCCGGATGGGAGTCGGATAATATTTGATTCAGATCTTGACGGCAATTATGATCTATGGGCAATCAATTCAGATGGGACCGATCTGCACAAGTTAACATTGTACGGCGGCCTTGATTGCGCAGGAGAAATATTTCCTGACGGCAGCAAGATCTGTTTCATTTCCTCCCGCGGAGCCGAGGCAAAGGATAATGTGTGGATCATGGATAATCCCGGGGAAATGTATAAACCCATTGCATATATTTATTCTCCGGTAAAAGATACAATCATTTCCACAGCGGATGTTGATATTTTAGGTATTGCAGGCGACAATATAAGTGCTGACGGAAGCACAATGCTCGCGGATATGGAGTATTTTGTCCTTGATTATGAGGATACCGCGAATCCTGGTGTCTGGACTCCAATAAACTCTTCAAACATCAATGTTTACGGCAATGTTCTCGGTACCTGGAATACAGGCGGACTCTACGGGAAATACAATGTGCGGGTGAGCGCATTTATTGGTGGGGAAGTGAAAAATACTTACCACTTATCGTATGATGTTCAAACGGGTTTCATCACAGATTTCACCGTTGACAACGCAAGTATTTCTCCGAATAGCGACGGTAATAAAGATTCCGCTGTATTTTCCTATACGATAGCAAGTGACAGTACGATCACACTGTTGATAAAGAAAAAATCGGATGATTCACTGGTAAAGACACTTCTTTTTGAAGAGTCCAAAACAACGGGAACTCATATATGTGAATGGGACGGTTCTGATCTGGATCTTGAAACTGTCGTCGACGGATATTATTATGCGGAAATATCAGCAGTTCAGAGTGGAAGTGAATCAAACAAGAAGATCGAGATAAAAGTTGACAGAAAGCTCCCTTATGCTCTGATAACAACTCCCGGTGAGGGAGAATCGGTCGGGAGCACATTCGAGATAAGAGGTTCTGCGACAGATGATTCATTTGATCACTTCACACTAAGATACTCTGTTGACAGCGGGTCTACTTGGATGGACATTCCAACAGGTGCAGAACAGGTCCAGGAAGGATTGTTGTCAAGTGTAACTCTACCTGGTGGGATTACCTCCGGGACTGATGTGATAATAGCCCTGAGGGTTTATGACGAAGCAAATCCTTTTTCAGAGGATATTCTGAATGTTGTGACGGATTTCGATGCTCCGGCCCAACCTGACCCGCCAACCACTTCCGTAGATCAAAATTCCATCATAGTGAACTGGCCGGCTTCGCCTGAACCGGATGTCATTAGATATGTGATATACAGGGATGACACTGAGGTCTGGCAATCCACGGACCTGTCTTTTACAGAAGTGATGAACAGTGACGGAACATATGAATATAAGATATCTGCTGTGGATTCAGCCTGTAATGAAAGCTTACTTTCAACCGGTATTTCCCAGATAATAGATGTCGATCATTCTCCTCCGGAATCCACACTTACTTTCGGAGACCCATTTCAACACTTTCTGGGATACACGAAAATATCACAAAATACTCAGATTAACATCACTTCTACAGATATTGACATTGCAGGCCTCGCGGATATCTATTATAAGTGGGATTTTGAATCTTATCATACCGCTAACTCCGGTGATGTGATCGCAATTCCAGAAGGAATGTCGGGAAATCATTCCCTGTATTACTACGGTATTGACAATTATGGAAATAAGGAAAACGAAAAAAGAAGAATGTTTGATATTGATACCACTCCCCCGATGACATTCCTCGTGCCTACAGGGAAGTATACTGTTTCGGGAAATGTCTATACCGTAGGAGCGAATTACGATACTTTTAATTTTACCAGCCACTATTACGATACCAGTATCATACATTACAGGATTACTACATATAGCAGCACCGAACCCTGGAATACTTATAGCGGCAGTCCGTTTCAGATAGCGGATACCACGCTAGAGCATACGGTTGAATTCTACGCAATAGATGATATGGACAACACTGAGGAGACGGAAGTCGTTACGATCGTATTTGATTCCACTCCGCCTTCTACAACGCCTCTTATCGAGTCGTTAAGTCAAACGGATGACGGTGTGGTCACTGTAGCTCTTAAGGACCGCTCAGGTGAGGAGAATCCAAGCTTTTTGATACATAGAAAAATTAGCGGTGGAATTTACAGTGAGATCGGCGAAACCGATAGTGCAATATTTAACGATACAGAGGACAAAACCGACGGATCAACATACTTCTATAAGGCACAGGTAGCGGATCAATACGGAAATGTACTCGACACCTTTTCAGATGAAGTTAGTATTCTTGTTGATATGATCTCGCCTGAGGTGACATCGATTACCCTTAATCCTTCGGGAATTATAGACAATGAGATTGTATCTGTAACCGTTGACATAAGTGAGGAATTGCGGGAGGATCCCGCATTCAAGGCAAAAATTCCGTCCTTGAATGACTGGGAAAAGGAGATCCCTCTTTCATTTGTATCTGAAACCAGTGGCACTTATACCTGGACGGGAACATTTCTGCTTGATGCCGGAGATGGAACCGGAGAGTTTGGATTCTCAGGTGTTGATCTTGCGGGAAACACAGGGACCAACATAGGCACTCCCGTTACTTTTGAAGCGAATATACATGCTCCGTATATCACTGATATTGGTGTCATTGATTCTATCAACGGGCTACCTTGGGACAGAAAAGATCTGAACGAGGACATTTTCCCGGTCTCCGTAGAGTTCTCAGAAGAGCTTGATTCCGAAACTCTTGAATTTTATTATATTTACAATGCATCAAGATATGATATCACCCTCTCAGTAGATCCTGGAAATCCGTTTCATTACACTGGTGATATAGCTTTAATGGGCTTCACAGGAGAGGGACCAGCCGAATTTTTCTTCAGCGGCGATGATTTATATGGGAAGACAGGGACTAATATAGGCGAGTACAATACTTCTCCAGATAGATT
>JAGLWT010000095.1 GCA_023133295.1 bacterium
AAATCTAAACATTCCATTGTCATCGTATTTATGAATCAGAACACTAATTGAAAGAAAAATACATGATCGGAGAAATTGGCATCTTCGGCTCCTGCGTCAGAGGCAAGATGAGTGAAGACAGCGATATTGATATTCTTGTCGAACATGACGAAATTCCCGACCTGATATCTTTCATTGATCTCAAATACCGCTTGGAGGACCTTTTCGGAATGAAAGTTGACCTCGTAATGAAAAACGCCCTCAAACCAAATATCGGAAAAAGAGTTATGAAGGAAGTGATCTATATATGACAAGGGACATTTCAAAGAAAATGCAATAATTTCAAGGATCCGTTTTCGGATTTTTTCTAAACCAAATAACAACGACAGAAAAGGACGGCTAACTATGACGATTTTAGTAAAAAGGAAAGAAACTATATCTTTTTCCCTTGCTCGTTATACTTTCATTGAATTTAGTTCTCGTCAAACTCTTTCCAGAAGCTACTTCTAACGATTTTACAACTACTGTCCCCGAATCACTTCAACTTCGCTTTTGTCCAAGGGAATTGTTTCGCAATTCGTGATTTTCTTAGTCTTTTGAATTAGCATCGTTACTAATTCTCTCATTTCCGTAGAATATTCCTGAATTCTACGAACATCGGTACCCAATTCGGAATACTCAAAATATGTGGGGTATTTCATCTCCTCTTCCATACGATCCTTACTATATCTTTCCCCTCTTTTCATTGGTATTGTAAAAGGCACAGAGCCGATTATCTTTTTGTCGAGATCAATAAAGATAAAATACTGCTTTTCAGGATCTATCAGCACTTTAACATCTCTAGTGGAGTTGAAAATAACTTCATCTAGATGAGAATAAACTCTTATTCCAGGTTTTTCAGGAACATGCCTCCCATTTTCTATTACTGTATACTGCTCCAGTTCCTTTGAAGAATACAGAAATTCACTGACTTGGTATACGGTAAAGCAATAATTATCAATATGTGAAGGGGAATCATATGGACTGCCTACAAACATTACTTCTGAATTGGTAATTGCTTCAACCAAGTATTTAAACTCACTACATAAGTATTCTTCATTCTGTACCTGAGACTTATTAATTGAGCAACCAATACAAAGTAAAAAAGAAAGAATTACTGAGGGAAGTAGCAGTTTTTCAATAAGAATATTACGCAAACCCATTAATTCCTCCAATAGCCTTTTTGTAACTCTACGATGTTGCTTCCTCTGGAATATGGTATCAGATACATATCTTATATTTTCCTCTCCATTTACAAGCAATCCTCACTTGTTGGGTTATAACATAACCTGAGCGATAAGCCAAAAACGAGGTACGGAGTGTGAGAATAGAGGTTGGTTGGAAAATGGATGATAGGGTGATAGGATTGTAGGTAGAGGCGGATGGATTCAAAGATGTGCGAAGTAGTGAAATACAATGAACAATGGACAATTGACAGTTGCCAATGACGCTGCGCAGTGCACAAGTGACGGGGCACAAGCGGGGAAATGGGGAATAAATAATTGGAGAGTAACACAAAGAGATTCTTATCTCAAATGGTATTTCTCAACCTGCGAACTTGGAACCTTTGAACACGCTTCGCAGTGGGCCCAGGTACAAGTGGACCCAGTGGAACATGGAAAGAGACGATAGGATTGTAAGTAGACGAGCCTAATACGAGAAAGAGCCGCCGCCGAGAAATTCCTTCAGTATCGAAGTAGGCGGGATCTCATCCGGTGGTAAGGTCACAAAATATGAAAGGAAATTTCTTAATCTCTTCGCTTCATAATAAACCGGTGAATTCATATCGATCTCTCTGAGAATGGCATCCGCATCTCCCTTTAAAACCGCTAATTCATAGAGGAGGGCGGAGTTGAACATCATGTCCGCATTTTCCTGGAAAGGAAAGATCCAGCGGCCTTCTCCCCGTCTCACGGACGGCCATCTTTTCAAGGTGTCCTCCGCTTTATAATTTCTGAATTTAGCATCCCGGACCATACGCCTTATCAGGCGGGAATCCGTAGTAGGGATACGGTTATTGGAATCAATATTAAGCTGCGTAAGGGCAGAGACATATACCTTGAATTTCATTATTTCGGGTATATAATGGGTCAATTTAGGATTAAGTCCGTGTATCCCCTCGACCAGAATTACCTGATCTCTTTCCAAATGCAGTTTATGCCCGCTGAATTCCCTCTTACCGGTCTTGAAATTATATGCAGGCAATTCCACCGTCTTTCCCTGGAAAAGCTGTATAAGATGCTCATTGAACAATTGAATATCAATGGCATCAATGTGTTCGAAATCATTATTCCCGTCCTTATCCACAGGCGTTTTATCTCTTTCTACGAAATAGTCGTCCAGAGATATCATCGATGTCTTGAGGCCAACGACCTGCAGATGGATCGAAAGACGCTTTGTGAAGGTAGTTTTGCCCGAAGAGCTGGGACCCGCTATAAGCACAAGTTTGACCTTATCAAGAGTTCTCAATTTATCAGCGATATAAGAGATCTTCTTTTCATGTATCACCTCTGATATCTTGATCAATTGAGAGATCTGACCGTTCATGACCGTTTTATTCAAAGAGCCGACATCACAGACATTCAGAACATTCTGCCAATCCTCAAATTCATGGAAGACCTCAAATATTTTCTTCTGTTCTCTGAACGGGGGCACCTTGTCAGGTGAAGAGCCGTTGGGAAAAAGCAATAACATCCCGCCCGGATAATAGCGCAGGTCGAATGTTTTCAATACACCCGTGGAAAGCACCAGCGGACCGTAGAAGAAGGCTTTCTCACCATTCAGGGAATAAAGCGTTACCGAATCCGAATATACATTCTTAAAGAGACTCATTTTGTCTGTTTGTCCGAGACTCTTGAAATATTCTATCGCCTCTTCAATATCAACGGTCTCCTTTTTTATGGGTTTATCGGCCTTGATGATCTTCCGCGCCTCCCTTTTAAGGTCTTCGATATCCTTGAAGGAAAGAAGTTTTCTTTTTTTGAACTCCATGAAAAGGCCGCCTGAAAGCGAATGCTGGACCATTAATGTGTCTTTAGGGAAAAGTTTCTTCGCGGCGGCTACCATAACGAAGTACAATGAAGTGGAGTATATCCTTAATCCCGATGGGGATTTAATATCGATCGGCACTATCTTGCAGTCTCTTTTCAATTTGTCGCCGAGATCTACAAGTTCATTGTTCAGAAAAGCGCCCAGTGTCGGATATTTGCTTTTATGCGCTGATTTTTCTATCGCATGAGTAACCGTACTGCCCTTCTCTATTTCAAAATTTTTCTTGTTTATGTTAACTTTTATCATTTCTCTCTCCTTAGGAAGCAACGATTATAGCAAAAAAGCAGATAATTTTCAATATCAGAGGGCATAGAGAAATGAATAATGAATAATGAAAAATGAATAATGAAGAATTGGAGAATAACACAAAGAGATTCTTATCTGAAACAATTTTTCGGTTACGGGTGTGTTTCCTTTTCCCTTACACACTTGTGCCTTGTCCCTTGTGCACTTGTGCCCTTATCAGTCATTGTTAATGTATTTTTGAATCAGAGCACTAAGGAACAAGGCTGGCCGGAAACATAAAAATGGTGTTCTCTGAATCCCAGAGATTTTAAAAGCACCGCTGTCTCCCCGTATCCTGTACCGATTTGAGATAGATGATGCGAGTCGGAACCTATAGAGATCAAGCGACCGCCCATATCCTTATACATGGCAAGTATTTTTCGTGAAGGGTATTGTTCCCCGGGAATTTGCCGATACCCGGAGGTATTCACGCCGAGGGCGATATCTTTTTCAATGATATTTTGAAGTATACTCTCTATCTTTCCGAAATATACGGACTCTATATATAAGGAAGAATATTTTTTAATATAGTCCAGATGCCCCAGAACATTCATCCCCCCCCATAAAGACAATTCCAGCATAAGGTCAAAGTATGGCGTGAAGCCGTCTCCAGCCGCGGCGGCCCAATGGCGGATCAGAATACCTTTAATATAATGTACCGCCCCTATTATCAGGTCAAAACTGTTCTGTGAAAGAAAATCCTCCACGCCTGTGAGGTACTTCGGCTGAAAGGTGACCTCGATACCATGCAGTATCTTGATGCGGAACTCCTTTCTCAATGAGATGATATCATCACGAACCTTCTCATAGGAATAAAAACCAAAACCGCCATCGGATGGGTCGGCATCGAAATGTTCGGTAGATGTAACCACTTCCAACCCCATGGCGTGCTGCCTGTTTATCATCGCGGCAAGCGAGCTGCGGGCATCATGAGAGTAGGTAGAGTGAAAGTGATTGTCGGTCCTGATGAGCATCAGATATCTTTTGAGATCAGGTAGAAAACATTCAATATAATGGCCAGTTGGGAAATGAAGGTCACAAAGGATGTCCAGCCCTTGCGTATATTCTTATTGACCATGATTATATCTCCATCCATCAATTCGGGGAGATCTGTCTTGTCATCCTTTTTGAAGAATTTCTTTAAATTCACCTCAATGATCTGCTTCTTGCCTTCCGGATACCTTACGATCAGAATGTTTTTCATATCGGCATAATCATTGAGCCCGCCGGCGCGGGTCAACGCCTCGATAATAGTTGTCCCGTATTCCACCTTGTACACACCGGGCACACCGACCTGGCCCAATATGTTCACCTGAATTATCAGCTTATCTTCAGGTGTAAGCTCCAATCCTTCGGCAAGCGGACATTCATTAACAATAAAAATCATGATAAATAGTACTAAAAATAATCTAATCTTTCTCATGGGACTCCTCACGAACTCTCTTTAGGTCAAGTAATTTATATTCATACAAATGCACCGGCCTTCCATCATAAACATATGAAAAGACCGGGAAAAATTCCGCGTTTATCTGTTTTGCTTTCTGGATCAATTTCGGATTGTTCTCCAGAAGGCCGAGCTTGTACCACGCTACCGCGAAATTGGGTTCTAATTCCACTGCCGTTTTAAGGTATTCACTAGCGCGGCGTTTATCAAAAAGGGATGTAAAAAGATCGGCGGTAAATTCCAAAAAATATACATCATAGGGATCAAGTATTTTGGCCTCTTCCAGGTTTGTCTCAAATATCGCATTATACCCCGGATCTTTCAAGAACTGGCTCACGAAGCGCAGATACTCAAGGCGGGCTTTTTTAAAATATGGATTTAATCTCAACGATTCTTCCAGCGATGCGGCATATTCTGCCAGATATTTTTCATTTCTTGTGGCATTGAAAAGGTGACCGAAGCGCTGGGCCTCGAGGTATTCCAATTGGTGAGATCGCGTAACCGTCCTAAGTATATTAAGGGAAACTGCAGGATTACGGCCTGCGTTCTTGATATTTTCAAAGTATTTGGAAGGCGTCTTCGCAAGGATATTCTCAAAACGGAACAATCCAAGAAAGACCACTATCAGCAGAAGGACAGTATTTAATATTATCCAATTGCCTGTCTTTATCCTGAACGGTTCTTTGAAACGGGTATTTATCTTGAGGCCGGCTGTAAATAGAAATATCGCAGGCAGAAGCAGGCCGGGCGTAATAAGTGAATCGTTGACCAAGGAATGGATCAAGAGCGCTAGCAGCCCATACCCTTCCGGCCCGGGTTTGTAATAAAAGAGAAGCAGCAGCGGCAATGTCAATATAAGAAGCGTGCCGAAAATACCCGTTGATGTCATCATATATAAAAACAGATTATGCGGATGGGAAACGCGCTTAGGGTACCTCGCCATATAGTATTCTGTTGGATATCTGTATTTCTGAACACGATATTTATATTGCGCCAAGCCGACACCGAAGGCCGGGGTTTCCTTTATAAGGTCAAGTGAAGAACGCCATATATTCACCCTGTCCCAGATGAAAGGTGTCTTTTCCTTTTCCGAAAACAGTTTGTCCTGTATGGGGTTATTGAGAAGGAGGATCACGGCAGCACTGAAAATGACCAGCATGACCGCGAGGACTATTTTCTTCCACTTGACCGCCATCAATAAAAATACACCGACCAGAGCAAGATAAGCTCCCCTCGACCCGGTAAAAAGCACCATCATAAAGAAAAGCAGGAAACTGATGAAGACCGCTATCTTCCATTTCTTCTTAACTGTTTTCAGTATGGTAATTCCGGAAAAAAGTCCCAGGATCAGCATATCCGCAAAGAGATTAGGGCTAAAGAATGTCCCTGTGGGTGAATTTCCGAATATCATCTGAGTGAATCCGATGACCAACTGCAGCAGTGCCAGCAGATAGATCACCGAGGATATGAAAAAGATATCAAGCTGCTGTTGGATCAGTGTGAAACTCAGGAAAAGGAGTATAGCATAGAAGAAAAGTGATTCCAGGGATTCTCCCTTGACCGAAGCAAAACGAATGGTAAGGATCAGAAGGTAGATCAATAGCAGGGAAGAGAAAAAAACAAATAACTTGATATGTCCTGTAAAGAACAGTTTCTTTTTTCTATTTGCGCAATACAGTGAAAACACCGCCCAAAGTATGGCTGTTACCATTAGAAAATACTTCCCAAAAGGGTCGGCACAACCGTAAAATAGAAGGGAAATGATAAGAAGTACAGGCGTCAGCCACATGGCGAGTTGACCGGAAATTATATGTTTTTGTACTTTTTGATATCCTATCTCCTGCACATTTTCTCCTTGCTTTTTTATTATATCTATATTTCTTTCATTTTGCAAGAATGGATTCGTTCGCGCCGCGAACGAAGTGCGGCGTAGAGTGGGTAGTTCAAAGGTTGAAAAGTTCAAAAGTTCAAGGTTATGCTTCGCAGAGCACAAGCAACACGCTGCGCAGTGGACCCGGGCACAAGTGGACCCAGTGGAACATGGGAAGGGATGATAAGATGATAAGGTGATAGGTTTGTAGGTGGAGAAAGATGGATTCTTCGGTCGCTAACACTCCTTCAGAATGATAGATATGTGTCTATTTTATCTCATAATTGTTCATTGTCAATTGTACATTGTTCATTGTCTTCGCCCATATTAGGTTTCCATACGGATCGTATTTGGTTCTTGATGTCACCGCTCCGGTTAATGCATCAGCAGTCATCACCGCGGAACCCTGCACATCCGTGAAATTATATTCTTCTGTTGTGCTCATCGCATCCTGCTCATCATATCCATAGCGTCTAGTAAGGATGCGTTCTCCGTTTCCGTATACATACGACTCCTTCAATCTTAATATTGCGTGTTTTCTTATTCATCAGTATTAAAATCACGTGTAATTTTGTTTCGGCGATGGTATAAAAATGTATTGATTTCCAGTGTTACATTTAGAACTCCATCCTTTATAACAGCAGAACGGTTGATGTATTCAGGCTTCTGTTTTGTTAAAAGAACCTTTAGCAAAAATCGCAATTCCTCATCTGAAAATTTTCTTCCTATTTCTTCTTCCCGTATTTTAATTAAAGTATAAAATTTATAGAATTGGGAACCCTCGTGCGCCAGAGCTATCTTATATTTTAGTGTAAATACTTCAGGATTCAACATGCAATAAACTACAACAACGACAAGAATACAAGTCAATACAAAGCAGCAGGGATTCTTCCGTTTTAGTACTTTTTTCATATTATTCTCCTCCATACCATTTCGGTACTGAAAACAAACTCAAGCTCTGTGATTGCCAGATATCAATTACAATTCCCAAATCCCTCACCTCATTATTTAAATGTACTAAGTGCGCATGATGAATAAAAGGATTAGACCTTTGGATTTCTGTGACTGTAAACTCCGTAACCAAATCACGGATATGCAACCAGCTATTTAAATCTTCCACGATCATCCCACATGCACCCCTAGCTGACATGTAAGGCGCCTTATGCCAAACTGGTTCAGTGAAAATATAAATATTTCTAAACCACCCTGGAGTACCTTTACCCCCCAGCCAATTATTACTTCTCATCTTTGGCAAAAACTCTTCGATTCTCTGTAACAACATTACGAAATCACCGAAAACATCTGGTTCATTCTTATACCATCTTTCAATAGTTTCAATGGCCCTCTCATCTGCTCTGAAAAATTCATTCTTTTCAAGATATTCCCAATCTGGTCCCGTTGGTTGAATATTGATCTGATAAGAATAATTTGGCTCCAATATCTTCAACTTCATATCGTATTGAGTTGATAGAGAAAGAATTAAGCCGTTTCTCCATTCTTCGAGCCAGAAACGCGTCCATGCCTCCGAGAAGGCCATAGGTATGTATTCAAATAATTCCCAATTGTATTCTCGTTTTGCTCTTACCTCAACATCAAATGAAGCAATGGGATCCAACCCCATTGGATCGGTATATGTCACCGGATTGTTGAAACAATATTGATATCTGTTCTGACTTATGGGATTAGTCAGATATCCAGCTATAAGATCCGTACTCACAAACCTCCCAGTATCCCCATCATACCATCTCGCGCCGAAGTAGACAAGGCCGGTCTCGCTGTTTAACTCTTTTCCGGTGTAGGAATAGCGGTCTTCGGAGATGTCGGATGATTGATGTTGGATGTTAGCCCATATCAGATTTCCGTATGGATCATACTTGTTTCTGGAGATGATATCTCCTGTCATTGCATCAGCAGTCATAACGGCTGATCCCTGGATGTCGGTGAAATTGTATTCTTCTTGGAGAGTCATAGTACCCTCATCATCGTATTTGTATCTTCGAGTAAGGATGCGTTCTCCGTTTCCGTATACATATGATTCCTTTAGCCTTTTCGTATTCCCGTCCACCTTCGCGATCACCTGCCCCAGCATATAGAAGTATACCTCAATATCCTCTGCGGAGTCAAGTGTTTTCTCCGCGTCGGTGAGCGTGGCGATCCGCATTCCACTGCCGTCATACTTGAATCTTACCCGCTTTGAGAAGGCGTCTTCATTATTCCTCAGAATTGAAATTATACTCTGAGCAAATTTTACTGTGATGATAGATAGTATTTATTTCTAGAGTTACATTTAAAACTCCATCCTTCATGACTGCAGAACGACTGATGTACTCAGGTTTTTGTTTTGTCAATAGAACTTTCAACAGAAATTCAAGTTCATCATTTGAAAAGGCTTTCTCTGTTTCTTTCTCTTGTGCTTTCACTAAGTTGTAAAAATTGTGAAATTGGTGAGCCTCGTATGACATAGCGCACACATATTTCTGGATAAAAGTATCGGGATTGAGACCCAAATATATCCCTCCTGTTACAAGAATACAAATTAAAAAGAAGCAGCAAGGATTCCTTCGTTTTAGTACTTTTTTCATATTACTCCCCTCCATACCATTTCGGTACTGAAAACAATCTCAAACTCTGTGATTGCCAGATATCAATTACAATACCCAATTCCTTTACTTCGCTGGCTAAATATGCTAAGTGCGCGTGATGAACAAATGGATTGGTTCTTGAAATCCCTTTAAGGCTGACGGCGGCTTTAGAAGTTGGGTCAAATAGGTATTCGTCAAGATCTTGTACAATCTGTGCGCAACCCCCTCTCGCTCTAATATACGGGCCCCGCCGCACAAGAGGCTCAATTGATATATAGATATTTCTCATCACCCCTGGAGTACCTTTAGCTCCCAGCCAACCAGCACTTCTCATTGCGGGTAAAAACCTTTCTATCCTCTGTAGAAACATTACGAAATCACCGAAAACATCGGGTTCATTCTTATACCATCTTTCAATAGTTTCAATGGCCCTCGGGTCTGCATTAAAAAACTCGTTTTCCTTCATGTACTCCCACCCATCAATTCCCCAAGGCTCGAAATTCGGAGCCTGACTATAATTTGGCTCCAATAGTTTCAATTTCATATCGTATTGACCGGAAAGTTTAAATATCATTCCCGTTCTCCATTCTTCGAGCCAGAAACGGGTAATGCTTTCAAAAAGAAACGACGGTATCGCAAAAGAAAAGTCCCGAGGTTCATAAGTATCGGTTACAGTAATCTCAAATGACGGCAGGGGATCCAACCCCATCGGATCCGTGTATGTCACCGGATTGTTGAAACAATACTGATATCTGTTCTGACTGACCGGATTGCCAAGATAGCCAGCGATGAGATCCGTACTCACAAACCTCCCCGTATCTCCGTCATACCATCTAGCTCCGAAGTAGACAAGGCCGGTCTCGCTGTTTAACTCTTTCCCGGTGTAGGAATAGCGGTCTTCGGAGATGTTGGATGATTGATGTTGGATGTTAGCCCATACGAGATTCCCATACGGATCATATTTGGTTCTTGAAATTACTTCAATAGGCAAAATTACTTCCTTGGGACGATCCTGCCATATTTAATTTTTCCTGCAATAGTTTCATATCCTTCAAATGCACCTCTTGCATTTTGAATATCTAATAGTAAGTTAGTCGAGAAAAAACCTAAAAACTCTTCTTTGAGGCTCATCTCTCCAATAGAACACTTAAAAATACCATTAACAGAAATGAGAAAATACTTGTTATAACAAAAACAATATTCTCCGGGTTCAATGGTTTTTCTCTCGCCAATCACAAAATTCTCGGATGATTCATTCCAAAAACATTTTTGTGGGTCTAAATCACCAGAAATGGAATTTGTCTTAGTATTAATTCTTATTTTTTCTGGTGTAAACAATACTCTTTGTCCATTAATTAACCAGGTATTGTCGGTAGAGGGAGTTAATATTTTTTCAGTCAAATCATACAGTGCAACCGATCCTTCAGGAAATTCCTCGCTATTGGAAGATTTATCATAGAATTCATACATGGAAAGATACAAACTATCTCCCATTACAAATGCCCCTTTCCACACACCGTTAAGTGTATCCAACAACTCA
The DNA here is from genome assembly GCA_023133295.1 of bacterium. GTDB lineage: Bacteria > AUK180 > AUK180 > AUK180 > AUK180 > JAGLWT01. The sequence continues at coordinate 10,791 of JAGLWT010000095.1, forward strand.
TTATTTCCCGATTGATCATAAATTTTAATGCGGGTATTTGGAGAATTAGGTTCCAGAACAATAAATTTATCGCGCCATAAAAATATACTATCACATCCGAGAGGTATATGCAGAATCCCTTCTGAAGTTATCTCGTTTTCTAAATTAAACGCTACCCAATTGTAGTTTTTTTTAGGATTCACCACTATTGATTTTTTCTTCCTTATGTTAATGCTGCCTTCAGGATCTGGTAAGTTGCGATAGAAAAGAATCAAATTCCCCTCATATTGCTTGAGAATGGTATCTGTGGGAATTAAATAAGATACAGCACCGTTCCTTTTATCCCTATATTTTAATAACTTAAACTCCCTAGATTGTATTGACTCGTTTCCAGGGTGGCGAAAAATAAATTCACCTGTCCTGGTGACTCTCACTAAAATATATCCTTCTTTGAATAATTTTCCAAAATTAATGAACTTAAGCTGCTCCTCTACAGTAAAACGATATGGATCCCAGTCATTCCTGCAAGAACCTATGACAAATAAAATCAAAAATATAATTATATAACGGAATTTCATCATTGCCTCCTTTGATAATAAGTCCTGGTTGGACAGTAATAATTACGCCTCACATCAAAGTGCTTGTCCCCTGTATATTCAGCGGAGCCTAATAAGTAAATCATGTTTCTGTCATGAATTGCCATAAGCACATTGTAGAAGTCCCTTACAAGTTTCTTAAAGGCATTATACTTTTTCTCCATATATTTATCCAATGTAGCCCAATCAACATCTGATAGCGATCCCCTTTTTCCGGTTAAGTGTGCCGTAAGATTATCGGTACCTTTCCGATCGTAACCAAGAAGTTTCCGAAAATCATCACCCATATCTCCACCACCAAACCCCTTACCATGTAAATACATGGCCATTGCTGAGGCTTTTTCTTCAACGCTTTCTGCGAAATGATATGAAACAGCATATGCCATTCCCTCAACGGTTAGATTCCCATATTCTCCCTGCAGATCCTCCCAAGACGTAATCTGATCACTAAAAGCTCCGAATAATACTACTGCAGCACCCTGCAAAATATGAACAAGCTCATGAAGAACAAATCTCTTTGCTTGCTCAATATCAGCATAGTCTTCACTATTTCGAATTAACATATTCCCATCTGCATCAACAAACATTTCTACTCCTTTTAGCTCTCCAATAAATTGGGTGGCATCAGATATAACTTCAAAGTCAATTAGGTTTGTTATCATACGAAATATTATTGGAAGGTTGTCAAAATATGGTTCCGCGAAGTATGAATCATTGTTAAATATAGGATCATTCCCATCCGGATCTGTCATATTCACAGGGTTATTGAGACAATAATGATACCGATTGATTGTCTGCGGATTCCCAAACCCGGGTTGCCCCTTATCCGTACTCACAAACCTCCCCGTATCTCCGTCATACCATCTCGCACCGAAGTACACAAGGCCGGTCTCGCTGTTTAACTCTTTCCCTGTATATGAATACCGATCCTCGGAGATGTTGGATGATTGATGTTGGATGTTAGCCCAGAGAAGATTTCCGTATGGATCGTACTTATGCCTTGAAGTGATCTCACCTGTGAGTGCGTCTGCGGTCATAACGGCTGATCCCTGAATATCGGTGAAATTGTATTCTTCTTTTGTGCTCACTGTCTCCTGCTCATCATATTCATAGCGTCTAGTAAGGATGCGTTCTCCGTTTCCGTATACATACGACTCCTTCAATTTCTGCGTATTCCCGTCCACCTTCGCGATCACCTGTCCCAGCATGTAAAAGTATACCTCAATATCCTCTGAAAATATCATTTGTTTATGTAGTATAACTCGCATTGATAATTGGATTCGCCCGGAACCAAATATTCATTACTTGTATAGAAAGTGAAATATTTCTCTGATTCATTAACCTCGTAGATCGGATATACCGTTTCAATTATCCGCTTAGCCTTCATTCTCTCACCTTCATTTTCAATTCGGTAGACGATTTTCCCTGAGAGGGGGATGATAATAAGTTGATTTTTCTTATTCATGTGCATATATGCCCTATATAAGTCGTCCTGTGAAAAATTCGGGTTGTACCTCGAATTTGTAATTATTTCCCAAATATTCCTTTTACCTCTCTTTTTCAAAACAATGGAATTGTTCGTAAAAACATCACAGACGATCAGAGATGATTCATTGCCATAAACAAGATATCTGTCTCCAATAAGACGACAGTTACCCCTATTAATATCTTTCTCTTGACCTGAATGTCTATTTCTGGCGATTTCAGTTACCGAAGAATTATTACAGTTAAAATTCCAGGAGTGGATAATATTTTCTCCCACCTCTTCACTACAGATATATATTTTCCCGTTTACAATATCCGCATCAACAATGTTCGGTTGCTCAAGAAAACAGAGCTCTTTGCCTGAAGATTTATCAATTCGTTGTATGCCATTCTTGTAAATAATGAAAATACCGTTCTCCGAGGAAAGCATCTTAAGGAATCCTGATTGTTTGATATTGATTTCCCAGCTAAGAATCTTTTTATTTGCAATAATACTATTCGCAAGATCAATGCAAGAAAGTTTGTCTCCAGAGAAAATATAGATATCCCTATCATCATAGTGGAAATACGCCGTTAGAGAGAATGGATTATTGTGATATTCTGAATACTCAATTGAAAGAATATTGGAAGAAAACAAAATATCATAATTGTCAACTGGCCGGAATATCAGAAACAAACTGTCTTCAATTTTGCCCCTATTAAAAAATAAATGTGCTATTCGCTCATCATCAAAATACATTGTTGAATGCCGGCGCCAACCAACCGGACGATAATGTGCTACTTCAGTAATGGAATATTCTGCTTCTGATAAAACCGTTCTTACTTTTGTTGATATTTCAACTTTTTCCGCTTTCATAATTTCATGAATTTGGTGATCTTTCTCTGCAAATTGTGAATATTGAAAGAGGATTGTGCTATTGTAGATACTGATATATGTTACAAAGACATTCCCTTCAAATAGCAAATACTTGCGGTCATTGCACCCTACTAAAACCATAATAGCAATTGTACACAGTAAAATTCGTTTAATTAAAACATGGTTCATATTCGTTTTTCCATTTAGCATCCATATCAAAAAAGTGATGGTTAATAAAGTATGACGGGATATTCAGGTTATGTATATCAACTCCGGGCGGTAATTCAGTAAAACGGTTTAAGTAGCCAATTGTATCACTAAAAAATGATTCAGGAGTATTTGAAATAGATCTTGTAATCCATTCGACTTCCAGAGCAAATGCCTGCGAAGCACCTCCCGCGGTTTGCCAAAGTGCCTCACTATTTGGATCATTAAAAAGCTTCTGAAAGGCATTTTCATATACTTCATGAAACATATCTCTTACGGTGTTTGTGTAGTCTGACACTCTCACAAATACTTGATCCTTGCCAGTAACGCCCTTTTTCCCAGAGGAAGTTGTACCTCCAACAAAATTGATTGTTGATGAATCGCCTTGAATAAAGAAACCTCCCCATCCCCATTCCCCATTTTCAATAGCAGTCGCAAATGAAGGAATGTGTTCCGATAATATTTTTAGAATGGTCTCAGCATCCTCTATTGATAGTTGTTTCTTATTCATATACTTGCTTAATTTCTTCTTCATTTCCGCCATTCCGTGCACCGTTTTCCCTTCTTTAAGTCCATTCAAAATACTTAGAATTGTTTTCTCTTCATCCTTCTTGGAAAGAAAGTCGCGCATGCCTCTAAGAAAACCTCCTAATCCTGCAATGACAGAGATGAAAGTTCCTCCGTGTCTATCGATATACTTAATGGGATTATCAGCACAATATTGATATTTATTTATATTCACTGGTTCTTCGAGCATGATACTGATCGGATCCGTACTCACAAACCTCCCCGTATCTCCGTCATACCATCTAGCACCGAAATAGACAAGGCCGGTCTCTGCATTCATTTCCTTTCCGGTATAGGAATAGCGGTCTTCGGAGATGTTGGATGATTGATGTTGGATGTTGGCCCAGAGAAGGTTTCCATACGGATCATATTTGGTTCTTGATGTCACCGCTCCGGTTAATGCATCAGCAGTCATCACAAGGGATCCCTGGATGTCAGTGAAATTGTATTCTTCTGTTGTGCTCATCGCATCCTGCTCATCATATCCATAGCGTCTAGTAAGGATGCGTTCTCCGTTTCCGTATACATATGATTCCTTTATCTTTTTCGTATTCCCGTCCACCTTTGCGATCACCTGTCCCAGCATATAGAAGTATACCTCAATATCCTCTGCGGAGTCAAGTGTTTTTTCCGCATCGGTGAGCGTGGCGATCCGCATTCCGCTGCCGTCATACTTGAATCTGATAAATTAACTATGCTGCTTCTATATTATTCTAGTAGTAGTATGCCCTTTTTGTATTTTTCAATTGAAAAGGAGAAAGTATCGCTCTGCGAGCATGTTAAAGTATCAACTTCTAGTCCGGCAATCAAGACTCTATCAGAAAAATGTAGATTCATTTTGACCTGCCGATTACTTCTTCCAAGAAGCAAAATGTTTTTCATAAAATTCAATTCTTTGTCATTGTAATTGATGCCATTATTAATCTCTTCTCTAGCAATTTGAATCACAAATTCGTCTAATAAATCCCTAGCGGTATAGAATTGGTTATAGCCTGGGGAATACATTGTTATATCAGGTGCAATAATAAACACAAATGCAATAAGAAGAATTGTTGCTACAAGTATCGTCAAGATTATTATTTTCTTTTTCATCCTTACCTCCAAGTATCATACGACATGATAGTTAGTGATTGATGTTGCCATATATCAATAACTATTGAGTGATTCATCTCAACTGTTCATTATTATTTACTTCTATCTATTTCGTAAAATCTCTCTTCCAAATATTTATGGAACTTTCCATCACTATAAGCCTGCTTTCCCTCATGTGAAATCTCTTTAGAATACTGTAACTCCAAGTAAACTGGCTCTTTAATCGGATTCTTCTCTTTTTTATAGGTAAGCACTCGTAAAATCCCATTCTTGTATTCATACTCACATTTATAATATTTATTCTCGGTTTTTCTTGAAATTGAAAAAAATTCAAGAAATATCTTCAATTCTTCTTCCGTGAAAGGCTTTCCCATTTTCTTTTGGTGATCAATCACACGGTTTTGAAATCCATAAATGGGACCCACCAATTCTCTGTAATGCCCATAAGTATTAAATACTCCACACCAACAAAGAAATAGATAACCAGCTAGCGCGAAAACAATTGATAATAACACAAAAAGAATCCATTTCTTCATTAATCCTCCACGGACTCGGTAGCCCACGAAAACCCTTTAGTCCAAATCCCAATTGAAATTAAATTCAGCTTTTGATTCTTCCAAATATCAATTACAATTCCATTGTGATAATCACCACCAACTGGATAGACGACATTTGCTTGATGAAACGCTATTCCAACTCTGAAGATTGTTTTCGATTCTCCAGGTATGCCGGCCCATCTCATAATACCTTTATATTCCCACTCGGCTCGGCTTTTGTTCTCCTGCAATACATCAGCTACTTTTAATCTTAAATCAGCGCAACCGCCTTTAAACCCCCTTCTCCATGATTTTAAATTTCTTAACCAACCTATTTCACCAGCTTTTCCCATTCCAGATTGCTCTCTTATTGCGTCAACCATTTCCTGAATACTCTTTAGAGTTGAAACAAAATCACCCAATAGGTTGGGGTTGTCGAAATACCATTTCCCAAGGGTTTCAATAACTTCTGAATCGTTACCGAAGAATTCATTCTTTTCAAGATATTCCCAATCAGGACCCTTTGGTTTAATATTGATCTGATAAGAATAATTC
>JAGLWT010000096.1 GCA_023133295.1 bacterium
GGGATTTTAATGAATGACTGCTGTGGTGAGTATCGCCGCAAAATATGACATGCTGTCTGAGAGAGGAAATCTCCGAACGAGTTCATGCATTTTAATGAGTGTATGCTTCGGTCCGAAGGAAAAAGCGAAAGGAAAAGAGAACCCCTTCCGGAACAATAATATATATATCTTTCTTTTTGAACATCATAAAATGATGTGAGAAAAACATGTGTTAATAATGAAAAGAAGGATCAAAACTCCATTAAATAATCTTTATTCAATTGTCAATTTTATGTTGACAATTGAAAGATAGAATACAAAGAGAAAGGAAATATTGAGAAAAAGGTGAAATTACATTAAAATACAATATGAGGAACTTACTACCTGAGTTGATAATTGAGGGGTTTTCAAAAGGCAGACGAAGAGGGCGTTTCAACGGCCTCGGTATTTCAGTTGATATCAAAGGCTTCACTTCATTGACGGAAGTTCTCGTGAAAAAGGGTAATTACGGCGTTGAGGTCTTATCTGATATTATAAATACTCTTTTCGGCCGCTCCGTGGAGATAGTCGCATCGCATAAGGGACAGATCACTTCCTTTGAGGGCGATGCTTTTACCGCTGTATTCAAAGGTGATGATCTGAAAGCGGTTGGGGAATGTGCCGCGGAGATCTCTGCTCATTTGAACGATAATTCCACAATATCAACCGATATCGGTGATTTCGCTATACAGTATCGCATCGGCATCGGTTCCGGAGATGTGTTATGGGAGATACTTGAAGGCGGCGCCAAGCTTTCTTATCTTGTAAAGGGCTCGGCTATAAAGAACGCCGTCATGGCGCAGGGCAAGGCGCGATCCGGCAAGATCAATATCATTGAAAATGTTGATTTCGTTCGTGGTAATCGGCTCTACCGTCCGCCAAAAACAAGAAATTCGAGCTCTATTATTAAGAAGTTCGTTCACGACAAGGTTTACAAGATGAAGATCTCGGGTGAGTTTCGTCATGTGACCTCAATATTTCTGTCGATACCCGATCTGAAAGTATCAAAACTTTCAGCATTGCTCCTGGGTATTGTCGCGACCTGTGCGAAATACGATGGCTATTTGAATAAGATCAGTTATGGTGATAAGGGCTGCATCGCCTTGATAGTATTCGGCGCCCCCCGGAGTTTTCCGGATGATATCCAAAGGGCGTTCAAATTCTGCATTGAGCTTCAGAAGCGTTTCCCTTTACTGAGGGGAGGGATTTCTTCGGGAATGGCGTTCGCGGGTTTCGTCGGCGGTATCAGCGGATGTGAATATTCGGTACTCGGAGAAGTGGTGAATATCTCCGCGCGGCTGGCATTTCAGGCGAAGCCGGGTGAATACTACACTTGCGAGCAAACATTGCATAAGGTTCCAGGCACATTCAAATTCTCAAAGATCGGTAAGATCCTACTTAAAGGGTCCGTGGATAAAATTGCGATGCATAAGCTCGAAGGGACCGCTTCTCACAGTGAGGAATTATTCGCCGGCAAGTTCGTTGGCCGTGAAAAGGAATTCAAGAAGCTGCATTTGACCTTTAAGGATGCGGTTACCCTCGGCAAAAGAGAGCAGTGTACTATCTACGGTATTGCTGGTATAGGCAAGAGCCGTTTGGCATGGGAAGTTGAAAAACTGCTGAAACACGATGGGATCAGGGCATGGTACAGTTCCTGTGACAAAATGTCACGCGAAGGATTTTATTCTGTAAAGAGCCTTCTTCTAGAGATTTTTGGTGATCCTCAAAGAGAATTCAGCCAAAAAGTATTTAAGGACAAATACAAGATCTTCAAAAAAGAATATGGTGATCTTGGAGAGTATAAAGAAATATTGGAGGGCTTTTTGGGAGTCAATCGTGACAGCCTGTTTTTTCAGATATCACCCTCCGACAGATATACAGCCATTGAAAGGACGCTTAATAAGGTTTTTTCAATAATAAGCGCTAAGAAGAACAGCTTCATACTTTTTGAGGACATTCAATGGATGGAGGAAGAATCCAGAAAGATACTGGAATCTGTTTTCAGCACATCTGAAATCGCTCTTCCGATACTGGCTACATTCAGAACCGATGAGTCGCAGCAGAAGTGCAAAGGATTCAAGCAATATATACAGCACGCCTTCGATCTCAATAAATTGTCGCTTAATTCATCGGAGGAATTCCTTGAAAGCATACTGAACAATGAAGTATCCAAGGCGCTCGTAAGATTAATATTTGATAAGAGTGAAGGAAATCCCTTTTTCTTGGAGCAGATAGCTCTTTATCTTCAAGAAGAAGGTAAGATATATGAGAAAGGTGGGAAATTGTTTTCAAAAAAGGGAGAAAATGTTCTTTCAGGCCGGCTTAGCGGCATACTTGCGGCGCGTATCGACAAATTACAGGAAGAGATCAGAGAGGTATGCAAGACCGCGTCGGTACTGGGGCTTGAATTCTCCATAAATGTTCTTTCCGCTATGTTGAAGAAAAAGGATATTAATGCGGTAATAAAAACCGGTGAGGGCGAGTCCCTTTGGAGCCCGATCTCTGAAATGATCTATATATTCAAGCACGGAATATTGCGGGATGCGATCTACGGAATGCAATTGAAAAAAACGTTAAAGGAGCTTCATAGGCTTGCAGCAGAGGCGTTGATCAAGGTATATGAGAATAGTATTTACGAGAAAGCAAAGATCATTGCTTATCATTTTCGCCAAGCTGCCGAAAAAAAAGAGTATATCAAGTATCTTTCGATGTACGCAATATATGCAAGACAACATTATCTGAACAACGAAGCTATCAAATCATACAAAGCCCTGTTGAACTGCAATATTGAACCAAAGCAGAGGGTTGTTTTCAAGAGCCGGATGGCTGTTGTTTATCAAGGTATGGGAAATTATAAACGAGCATTGCAGATTGAAAAAAAGAATTTTCTGATCGCGCAGAAACTAGGGTACGATGAATTTATGGGACATTGTAAGGGTCATACGGGTGAGCTCTATTGGAATCTTGGTGATTATGCAAAAAGTATGGAAGTATTTCAGGAAGCGATGGCGATCTATACTCGCATAGGCCATTACGGCGGTCTTTCCAGCATATATATCGGTATCGGAAATAATTTTCTCTATCAAGGTGACGCAAAAAATGCAATCCCTTACTATAGAAAGGCCACCGTCATTGCAAATAAGCACGGTGTCGCGATCACCGCCATGAAAGCATATGGAAACATGGCGTTGGCGTTCAAAAATATGGGGCAGATCAAGAAATCGATACAATATCACAATATACGATTGAAAAAGGCGCTGGAGATGAATGAACCCATAGAAGCAGAGTTGAGCCGTGCAAATCTTGCGCTTATTGAAATGGAGAGGGGGCTTTACCGGCAAGCCCTGAAGAAGACCGAAGTCTGGAATGAATATTCTCTAAAAATCGGGAGAATGCGGTTTTATCTGACCTCTTTAATATCTCTCGGACATATCAATATTGCTTTGGGTAATATCGGGATCGCGGAGAAGTACTATACAAAATTTATAAAGAAAGTGACCACCTTTGGACAAAAAAGGACCCGTTTATGGGGTCTGCACTTCCGGGCGTCGCTCGATCTGACAAAGAACGATCTAAGCGAAACCCGAATATTATTAAAGAAGCTCTGCTCCGAATCCCTTACGGCAGCGGACAGCAGCGGATGTTCACAGGCATTGAACCTTCAAGCCCAACTTGAATTACGGGAAGGAAATTATACCGCCGCGCTCCATTTACTCGAAGAATCCGGTGAGATCCAACAGCAGATCGGCGAATTGACACAGTTTGCCGGGAGCAAGATCACTCTGGGGAGAGTATATCAGGGATTGGGCCGGAGAAAGGAAGCGCTCTCCACTTTGAGAAAGGCGCACTCCCTGCTGAAAAAGTACGGTATGTATATTGCCCATGCCACAGCCGCGCATCATCTTTGTATGATGCTCTTTGATGACGGGAAATCAGAAGGTGCGGCTAAATACCTTAGTGAATTGAAGTATTTCAAAGGGCTGCTGAAATTAGAGCAAAGCGATTTCTATTATTACATGAACAAGTTTCGAACGCTTCTGGTTTCGGATGCCAAGGTCCCGCGGGCTGAGCTTTTGAAATATGCGGGCAGATTTAAAAACAAAACATATATCGGAGAGTTCTACTATTACTATGCATGCGAGTATCCGACCGGCAAAAACTTGTCTGAAGCGATCATAAAATTGGATGAGGCATATGCCGAGAGAACGGATATCAGCACATTGAATAAAAAGAACCGCCTGCTCGACCTGCAGAGTAAGTAGGGGCACAGCATGCCGTGCCCGATTCGAAGTACGAGGCATTAAGAAGTGTGAAGTGTGGTGTGTGAGGTGTAAAGTGAGGAAAACAAAACAGTATTCACACCCGTAACCGAAAAAAAATATTTCGTATTTATCATTAATTTACCAGTAACAAATATAGAACGCCGGAGCTATCAGCCTACGGGACGGAAGGTTGAATATTTTAACTTAATACATCTAATTTTGACAAATAAGTGGGTTGAAAAATTCACCACCTCCGTCCCTGGAGACTGGTGTTCTGAGTCATAAATACTGTAACAATGGCTGAAGCTATTTTGTTACGGATTTAAGGCGCGAGGAACACCGCATACCCACGGCGGTATGTAAGTAACGAG
>JAGLWT010000097.1 GCA_023133295.1 bacterium
AGGAAGAAATTGACCAAAGATGATATTCCATTGCGGGTATGTGGCGCTCCCCGCTCCTCTCATGCTGAACAAAATTGCATCAGTCATTGTTGCCGGAATTTTGGATCAGAACAATAGGTGATTTGATTAAAAACCGCGTCATACCCGTACTAATACTGGGTGTGGTACTCTTTCCTTTTTTGAATTATGCAGTACCGCACCTGGTCATTATGGCCGTCTTGGCCGTTTTTATACTCTTTTCCAAGACCCTTATTACCCGCTTTCTCTCTCATGAGATATATATTTACATTGCTCTTGCGGCCATTATGACAATCTACTCCACCAATAGATTCGCGGGGGTGAATTATCTTTATCTGATCCTTGCCTCTTGCCTGATCGCGTCTCTGTATTATGCAAGCGACAAAGAATTAGTGGACAAAATGTTCTTTCTCGGCGCTTTGTTTTTGGTCCTGTACGGCCTATTTCAGAAGTATGTGACATATCCCGCCTTATTGGAACAATTGAACTCCTATAAGGGCAGTCTCATTGACAGCGGGATATTTATGAACCATATCCGTATGGGGCGGGTGAACGGATTATTTAACTCCTCCAATACCTTTGCTATTATAGTCCCTCTGCTCTCGTACAGGTATCTGATAAGGCAAAAGTACGGTATGTACATATTTGCCGCTCTTGGAGCCGTAATGCTTCTTCTGACAAGCTCATTCAATCTGATAATATTCATGGCGATAATGGTGATACCATTTGTAAAAAAGAAAAGAGAACATCTTATTTTGTATCTCGCTTTTATTTTGATATCAATGATAATTCTGATCATAATAAGAAACTCAGACCTTATTCCAAAAAGCGGAATGAATCCTTTTATTATGAGATATAAGAATTTCAGTTCTGCTTACCGGATCTGGCTTTCAAGTCCGCTCTACGGTCACGGTGTAGGCAGTTTTCCGGATCTATACCCTCTATATAGATTGCCCGGCGCCAATGAAGTGAAATTTGCCCACAATATTATTCTGCAGCACCTCTGCGAAGGAGGGATCATATTCTTATCTTCTTTTGTATATTTGCTGTTCAGAAAGCTTAGAAAGCTGAGCTTTGAAAGTTATATTCCCATTGCTGCGGTATTAATACATAATATGCTGTCTTTTTCCTTCTATAGCTCAACAGTTATGGCCCTCTTTTTTATCTACATTAATACAGATAAAGAGCACAATAGCGGTAATGATAAATAGAATTCCTGTAATTGGAAAAGAAAGCAGTTTATTTGAAGAATTGTCATAGATAAACCCCGCGACGAGAGGGCCGATAAACGAACCCACATTCGAAACAGAATTCAATAATCCGATCCTGGTTCCGGGATTTCCGGTAAAGAGTACAAAGGTAAGATTTCTTGAGAGGGGAACTATCGCCTTTATGCCGATAAAGACCAGAAGAAGGAAAAAAAGCGCAGCGGCATACCCTAAATTGAAAATAAAAGCCATTAGGGACAGAGAGAGCAGGACGATCACAGAGCCCGTAGGCTTCTTCCACTTGACAGCGGTGATCTTGAAGTTGAAAACCCAGATAAAGAGCGAGGAGATAAACACCAGGCCCCCGTAGACCAGTGTTGTGTTCACGGTGTTCAATGAAAAATTCTCTTTAATGTAAACGATGATGAGTGAATTCAGGACATTGCTTATAGAACCTGCCAGAAAGCTGAAGATGAGGATAAATACGAAGATATATCTGGGAAGGTTATCGTTTATTCGGTTTTCTTCTTCCTTCTCAGTTTCCTTTTTATTTCCATTCACCTTAAGCTTGAAAGATGTTAATGCCAGAAAGAGGATTATGCTTCCTCCGATAATGAATAACAACGGCAATGCGTCATTTTCACTTGGGCTGATGCTTATCCGTGTAAGTAACATGATCAGCGGTGCCGAAAGCAGTATCCCCACAACTCCCCCGATATTTCCGAAAATGTAGTATAAGCTGAGCGCCTTAGAGCTATCTTTTCCCGACCGCTTCAGTGTTTCCAGCTGGAGAATCGGCCAGAATGTGCCTGAAAGGGCACCGTGAATAGCTCTTAACAACAGAAATCCTGCAAAGGATGCAAAGAAATAGTAGCCGTAAAAAACCAATGATATGAGGAAGAAAGAAAGAGGAATGATGAAAGCCGGTATTTTACTCCGATCCCACATATACCCGTTGAAGGATGCCGAGATTGCCCGGAAGACCATGAACAACGCGGCAACTAGTCCGATCTGAAAGCCGTTCGCTCCGCTGTTTCTCAATATGAGCGGGACGGCGGGCCTGATAAGAGCTGTTGCTATCATTGTCACGAAAACTAAAACAAAAAAAGGCCGTACTTGCTTCATTTATTTTGTACTGATATAGCTCAGATATCCTTCTATAAAAAGGTCGATACCCCCGTCCATAACGGCATTGATATTGCCTGTTTCAATAGATGTCCTCAAGTCCTTGATCATAGTATAGGGTTGGAAAACATAGGAGCGGATCTGATGTCCCCATGAGATGTCTTTCTTTTCCGCCTGATCCTTCGCGTCCTCTTCTTCTTTCAATCGGAGAAAGTGTTCGTAAAGGCGGGCCTTGAGGAGTCTCATGGCGATCGATTTATTTTTCTGCTGTGAGCGTTCTACCTGGCATGTAGCAACGATATTTGTGGGAATATGTGTGATCCTTACCGCTGAATCCGATGTATTGACACTTTGCCCTCCGGGTCCGGAGGCATGGAATGTATCGATCCTGAGATCCTTGTCCTGCAGGTCGATGGCAATATCATCGTCCGCTTCCGGGATCACATAAACGGATGCAAATGAAGTGTGTCTCCTGGAATTGGAGTCAAAAGGGGATATCCTGACCAGCCGGTGAATACCCGTTTCTCCCTTTAAATATCCGAAAGCATGAGGCATTTCTATTTGTATCGTGGATATCTTTATTCCGGCTTCGTCTCCCGGTGTAAATTCAAGTGTCTCTACTTTAATACCCTTTTTCTCCGCCCATCGAGTGTACATTCTTAGAAGCATCAATGCCCAGTCCTGAGCCTCTGTCCCTCCTGCCCCGGGCTTGATGGTCATGATCGCATTGGATTCATCATTCTTTCCGGTGAAAATTGTCTTTATCTTAAATGAATCAAACTCTACTTTCAGCTGCTCGAACTCCTTCTCCAATTCGGTAAATGTTTCCTGGTCAAAATCGCTTTGAAGAAGTTCTATTATCTCCAGGCCGGACTCGATATTCAAAAAAAGGCGGTTATATTCCTCCACCAGGGCTTTCCTGCTGTTGATCCTTTTGAATTTCTTCTGTGCCTTGTCCGGATCATCCCAGAATCCCTCCGCATTGAATTCCTTTTCAAATGCCTTTAACTGAATGGTCAGTTCATCATATTTGATCTTTATTTTGATGTCGGCAAGCTTCCTGTTGAATTCGCTGTATGCTTCTTTTATTTCCCGTAGATCCACTATTTTACTCCTAAAATTGTCGTTGCGATCGCAAAGTATACCAATAAGCCCAAAACATCGATAGATGTCGTTACCAGAGGCCCTGAGATCACCGCGGGGTCCCAACCCATTTTCTTCCAGACTATCGGAAATATTGCTGCTATCATTCCGGCTAACCATATCACAAATACCAATGTGAGCGATACGACGAGAATGAATTTGAAAAGATACGGCCCGCCTGTATTTAAGAGCAGAAACCTTAGAACCACAACGGAACTCAGGATCAGGCTGATAATAAGGGCAGACAATGTTTCCTTCACGATGATCTTCCAGGTATCGCTGAAATGGATCTCTCCCATGGCTATGCCCCTGATGATGAGTGTGGATGTCTGCGAACCCGCTGTCCCGCCCGCATTAAGGAGCATAGGTATGAAGTAGGAGAGGATGATGAACTGTCTTAACAGAAGATCATAATGCTGCATCACCAATCCCGAAATGGTTTCTATCAAAAGGAATATCAGCAGCCATACGACCCTCTTTTTAATAAGGCGCCATACTGACGCGTCCATATAACTTTCATCAGATGGCGCCATAGCGGCCATAACCTCGAAGTCCTCTTCCTTCTCCTCTTCGATAATATCTGTGAGGTCATCAAAGGTAATGATGCCGATAATACGATTTTCTCTGTCCACAACCGGAAGGGCCAGAAGATCGTATTTTTCGAATATCTCAATAACCTCTTCCTGGTCCATATAGGGATTGACCATGATCACATTCGTATCGGCGATCTCGTGCAGTGTTCGGGAAGAATCCGAAATTACAATATCTTTCAATGAGGCCACGCCCACCATTTTTCTTTCTTTATCCAGAACATAGATATAAAATACTGTTTCCAGGTCCTTTCCTTTTTCCCGAATAAGGTCAATTGCTTCCTTCGCGCTGGTATTCATTTCCAATGCGAGGAATTTAGTGTTGATGGACCTTCCTACGGAATCTTCCGGATATCCCAGTATCTTGTATGTTATCTTTCTCTCTTCGGCTGACAGCATAGAGAACAGCTTATTTACGATACCCGCGGGAGCTTCCTCAAAAAGTTCGATACGCTCATCGGAATCCATGTCCTCGATGAGTTCGGAAATGTGTACATCGGAGAGTTCGTTCAGGATGTCAAGCTGACGGTCCGGGCCGAGGTTTTCAAAAACGACAATTGCCCGGTCCTTTGGAATAAGCCGAAATGTTACAGCAGCATGACTTTCTGATATATTTTCCAGGATCTCAGCGATATCCTCATCCTGCAGCGAGGAAAAAAGTTCATGAATGGTCTTGAATTTCTTCTCATCTATCAGAATTTCGAAGTCGGAATAAGCTACATTATCTACTCCCATGTCCATTTTCAATTATACTACAATAGCAGAACATTTACAAGAATTCGGAGCATTTGGCATAAAGTGTTTTGATTCATAAATACGATTACAATCGTTCACGAGTGAACGAAGTACGAGGCATTAAGAAGTGTGAAGTGCTAAGTGTAAAGTGAGATAATACAATGAAGAAATGGAGAACAAAGCAATATTCACACCCGCAACCGGAAAAACAATATTTCGTTGCTTTCATTAAAATCAGCCGTTAAAATAATAGAAAGCTGGAGCGTAGTAAGATATGGGACATGTCGTACGCCGCAGGCGTTCGTCTGTCCCGATGTAAAAGTTCCAAGCGGAGAGTTGAAAATTGCGAAGCAATTGTACACTCTTCGCAATGTGTAGAATCACACGATAACATTCTCCACACATCTTCGAATGCTATCTCTCTCTCTTTTGTCATTCTCCTGAGCAGTTCTCCTTTTCTTCTCCTTCCATTAGCTATTTTCTACTCTCTTTTCTCTGCTTCTCCCCCAAACTCGAGCACGGCGCAACCGTGCGCCCAACCGAGAGTTCCGGAAGGAGCAAGCAGTTGTGCTGAGTAAGCTCAGCAGGTACGAAGTACGAGATGCGATGTACGAAGTGGGCAAGTAGAAGGTGATAGGTTTGTAGGTAGAGAAGGATGTATTATCAAGTCAAGCGCGATAATGTCGGGATGAAATAAAACTGGATCCCACGGTCGTCAACTCCCTCTGGATGACACTTTCCACTTCTTTCTTTCCTTCCCTCATCCGCTCAACGGGAGCCCGGCAG
>JAGLWT010000098.1 GCA_023133295.1 bacterium
CTTTGCATCTTTCTTCAAGGATAATAATTTCTTTCAAATTTTTATCTTCTCTGTTTAGATCTATCTTTTCTATTTCACCCATTCACTTCTCCTCTATATAAATTTATTTCATTCCATATGTTTCCACGCCTTTTTGATTGCATCCAACACATCTTTGCCGATACAGTAATTGGCCTCAATGACAAGTTTCTTCACCGTTTCAGTAATTTTCGATACATTCATTTTTCTCAAAGCCGCCGCCTTAAAAGTGCTATTACGCGGTGCACGATCTACCTGTATAAGGACTAGCAGAGGTGGCTTTAAAGCACATCGGCTTCCATTTGACTCTGTGAATGCTTTTTAATTGGAATACTTTAAAGTCCCCTACACTGAATAGCGGGGTTTGCCTGATAGAAAGATGAGTGCATTTTCTACTTCGGGTTATTACCATAACTTTGGTATATTTTACTATATATACGGCAAATGTCAAGAGCAATTTTAAGTTATTTTAACTTAGTGCTCTATTTCACAAATAAGATGACAGTCGTTCGCGCAGCGAATGATGTGTGATGTGTGAAGTGCGGCGTGTAAAGTGAGGAGAACAAAGCAATATTCACACCCGTAACCGAAAAAACAGTATTTCGTTTAACACTTCAATTCTCCTGTTCCAATCATATCACGCCGTACCCCAAACAAGATATGGTACAAGCTTCGCAGTGCACCAGTAGACCCAGGGACCAGGGACAAGGGACAAGAGAATAAGAGAAATCGAGCAAAGATGATATTCCACTCAGGAATCATCGTCTCGGTGATCATAAGTAATTATATTACTGTATTTTAACTTAGTGTTTTGATTCACAAATACGATGACAATGGAATGTTTAGATTTGAGTCAATTCCAACGATAAATGCAGTCTGAGGTGTGAAGTGTGAGGCATTGAGAAGTGTGAAGTGTGAAGTGTGGTGTGTGATGTAAAGAGATGATGGATTTCCGCTTTCGCGGGAATGACGGATGTGTTTATCTTCCCCATTCTCCAACTAACCTCCAACCTCTTCCCAATATTTCTCCACTTGTGCACTTGTCCCTTGTGCCTTGTGCACAGCGAAGCATAACCTTTGACCCTGGAACATGTATTTTTTAACGATCGTTTCAGCCAAGTTCTTTTAATAGCCAATCGGTCCATTTATCAAGACCCTCTCCGGTTTTCGTGGAGAGTTCAATGATAACAGCTTTGGGATTGACTTTCTTTATATTTTCCTTCATAAGGTCGAGATCGAGATCGAGTACACCAAGAAGGTCGCATTTGTTTATCACTACTACCTGAGAAGTATTGAAAAGCAGCGGATACTTCAATGGCTTGTCCTCGCCTTCCGGCGTGCTCAGAACAGCAACATTGAAATGTGAGCCGGTATCAAATTCGGCGGGACAGACCATATTGCCGATATTTTCGACGAAAAGCAGATCTATTTCTTTAAGGTCCATCTGATCCGCGGCCTGCCTTATCCAGGCGGCTTCCAGATGACATGCTCCACCGAAGGGCCCTGTATTAATTGAGACTATGGGAACACCGTGTTTGGCGATCTTATCCGCGTCCAGGGATGTTTCGATATCGCCCTCAACAACACCTATTCTTTTCTTTCCCTTGAGGGCTTGTATCGTTTTCTCTATAAGGGTGGTTTTACCCGAACCCGGCGAGCTCATCAAATTGATGGCGAGAACCCCGTTATCACTGTAATGCTTTCTTGAATCATCCGCGACCCGGTCATTTGCCGCAAGCACTTTCTTTAATATTTTGATCTGCATGATGCCTCCTAATCTACTTCAACGGAATCTACATAGAGCTCCCTTCCTGAAAGTATTTTGTATTCCTGTGACTTACAGGAAGGACAGATCAGGAAGAACTCCGATTCTATATTATATTGTTTTTTGCATTCTTGACATTCAGCGAGAAACGGGATAATGTCAATGTTCAGGCTGCAGGCACTGAATTCCGTATCCTCCTTTATCGCCTCAAAAGAGAATTGCAGGGCTTCTGAGACCACACCTGAGAATTCTCCAACCTTCAGATTGATCTCGAGGATCGTCTCGTACTCCTTTTCCTTGAGATTCTCAAGGACGATCTGCATTACATTCTGTACTATGCTGAGTTCATGCATGAAATTCAATCTTCATTATTTTCTTCGCATTGCTTTTAATACTGTCTTCTACCTCGGAAGTGCATTTTTCGCTGAAGGTAACATTATCCGTTATCTCAATTGCGTAAATGGTTATCTTCTCCGGCATTTTTCCAAGATATCTCTTTCCAAGTTCGAGAGCCGTAGGGAAATTCAAATTGTGAAATGTTGAAATATTCACCGCCTTGGATAATTCCTCCATCGGGATCTCGAGCAATGTACCCGGGGGATGTTCTCCGGTCTTCACCGAATCGATGATGATCACACGATCATAGCCCTCCATGCAATCTACCAATTCCATCCCCGAGGTACTCGCCACCTCAGTATCGACCTCAGGATACAGTTCTTTTATTTCTTCTGTGATCCTTATACCTACAGCATCGTCGGACAATATCGGATTTCCGATACCTAATATGAGGGTTGAATTCGCTTTAGCGCTCATTCACCCTCATATGGTACAAGTGGAACAAGGTACAAGGTACAAGTGGGAAAATGGAAGAGACCAGACGGAAAGAACAAGAATTAAGGGATGAGAAAGAAATAGTCGGATAAATCATTTGGATTGGTAAAATTTCCATAATAATTTCCCTACTTCTTGTCTAAGGTCTTGTAATCTATGATGTGAATCATTGCTAAAGCAATTCAACCTTCTCGAAAAATCAATCAAATATTCCGTTTCTGCAAGTGATGCCAGTGAGATATTTAAGAAGTGTTTAAAATCCTTCTGACTTTCTCGGCTATATCCTTCAACAATATTTGTCGGAACAGAAAGTGCAGCGCGCCTCAATTGAGATGTAATACCATAGATCTCTTCTTTAGGAAAGTCCTTTGTCCCAAGATATATTTGGTACGCCATTTCGTCAGCTTTCTGCCAAATAAGTAACTTCTTATAGCCTAATTCTTCCATCACTCCTCATGGTCTTTTCTGCTTCGCACTTGTCCCTTTCTTCTGTGTCC
>JAGLWT010000099.1 GCA_023133295.1 bacterium
TATGTCACTGCGGAGGTAATATCTCCGAAGTCGTTAATATAGATGAAGTGCTGAATTCCTTAAAAAACGAACATGATATCGTATTTGTAAAAGACCATGAACATCTTTGTTCCAAAGAAGGACAGGAAATCATTTTTAATGATATTCAAGAATATAAATTAGATAAAATTACTATTGCCGCCTGTTCACCTCAATTTCAAGGACCCACATTCAAGGCGCTTATGGAAAGAGCCGGATTGAGCCCGTATTTAATGGAAATGGCTAATATAAGAGAGCAAAGTGCATGGGTACATTACGATGATCACAAAAAGGCTACCGATAAAGCCAAGGAATTGACAAAAATGGCAATTGCCAAGGTCAGATATAATGAACCCCTTTCCAAGTATAGTATAAATATCGGCAAAAGGACCTTAATAATCGGAGCTGGAATTGCGGGAATACAGGCGGCTTTGGATCTCGCTGATTCAGGGATCAAGGTCTATTTAGTTGAAAAAGATCCTTCTATCGGTGGACATATGGCGCAATTATCAAGAACATTTCCCACGGAAGACTGTTCGGCATGTATTCTTTCCCCAAAAATGGCTGATGTTCCTGAAAATTCGAACATAGAACTATTAACCTATGCAGAGATCAAAGAAGTTTCAGGTTACCTTGGAAACTTCCATATCAAAGTGAATAAGAAACCGACCTATGTCGATGCCGAGAAATGTACATCCTGCGGGGATTGTGCAGATGTATGTCCCGTGGAGCTGCTTGATGAATATGATGGTAACCTCGCAACAAGGAAAGCCATATACCTACCTACAAAAATAGCGGTGCCGCATTCATATGTCATTGATACGGAGCATTGCCTCGGCTTGAATCCTCTGGCTTGCGGGAAATGTCAAGAGGTGTGTAAAGCCGATGCAGTAAATTATGATCTCTATGAAGAGGAAATTGAATTTGATGTCGATACCATTATAGTTGCAACAGGTTTTGAATTATTCGATGCAAAGGAAAAGCCTGAATACGGATTCGGGAAATTTAATAATGTTATTGACGGAATGCAGATGGAAAGGATCATTGTAGCCAGCGCAGAAGGGAGCCCTTTGAAAAATATTGGCAAAAAAATTGCCTATATACAATGTATCGGCTCAAGAGACAAACAGATCGGCAGACCGTATTGTTCAAGGGTTTGCTGTATGTATGCGATAAAACAGGCTAATTTGCTGAAGAAAGGAATGCCGGATAGGGATATTTATGTTTTCTATATTGACATTCGGGCATTTGGCAAGGGATTTGAGGAATATTACAATACCGCACAGGACAACGGAGTGAAGTTTATCAGAGGAAAGGTTGCCGAATTAATGGAAAATCCCGATACCGGTAAAATCATCGTAAAAGCAGAGGATACATTAAACAGACAAATGATAGAAACAGAATTTGATACCGTAGTTCTATCGGTTGGAATCGGACCAAGTAAAACCACTGAAAATATTTCAAATATGTTGAAATTAGCAAGAAGTTCTGATGGATTTTTGCAAGAAGCACACCCAAAATTTAAACCTGTTGATACACTTGTACCGGGTATATTTTTAGCTGGAACGATTCAAGGGCCCAAGGATATTCCGGATACTGTCTCACAGGCAAGCGGTGCCGCGGCAAGGGCGATCAGGTTAATGAATCAAGGAGAATATTTCTTTGATCCGCTATTGGCTTTTGTTGATGAAGAAAAATGTGACGGTTGCGGGTTATGTGTTGACAATTGCCCGTATGACGCAATTTCAATGGCGGGAAAAACAGCAGAGATCAATACCGCTTTCTGCTCAGGTTGCGGCAGTTGTATTTCATATTGCCCGAAAGACGCGCTGGACCTGCACTTGTATACCAATAAGCAATTATTGGAACAGGTTAAAGAGGCAACGATTAATAAGGGAGATGAGCCAAGGGTTCTTGTATTTGCCGATGACATGACCGCGTATAGATTAGCGGATAATGTCGGGACTGCAAAAGATATTTATTCGCCGTACAGCAGAATAATTAAAATTCCTTCCTCTTGTAGGGTAACTCCTAAATTATTACTCCAGGCATTTCATTACGGTGCCGATTCCGTTCTGGTTATAGGGACAGAAACAAAATCTTCACCATATCCGCATTGCCAGGAAGAAATAGAAAAATCCGTGAAAAAAGTCCATAGTATCTTAAAAGCAAATGGGATATCTGACAAAAGATTGTTCAATACTCCCATTGTTACCGTAATGATAAAGAAGTTCTCGGGTATAATAAATACTTATACGGATCTG
Organism: bacterium; assembly: GCA_023133295.1. Classification (GTDB taxonomy): domain Bacteria; phylum AUK180; class AUK180; order AUK180; family AUK180; genus JAGLWT01. Next base: position 2,283 of record JAGLWT010000099.1, read on the forward strand.
GCTAAGACATTAGGCCCCATTCCATTAGAAAAAAGAGAAAAATTATTAGAAAACCTTGGGGAAAGTATTTTTGGAGGCAGTCATGAGTAAGGTGATAGATTTATCAAAAGAAGCGGATGAATTCTTAAAGAAAATAGAAGAGCTCAGCGGAGAAAAGATCACGAGCTGTATTCAATGCGGGATTTGTTCGGGAAGCTGTCCGATGATCAATGAAATGGATATAACACCGGCCCAGATCATGCTCCTTACCGTATTGGGCCAAAAGGAGGAATTGCTGAATTCAAAATCCATCTGGATATGTGCATCGTGTTTCAACTGTAAAGTCAGATGCCCAAGAGAATTGGACCTTGCCAAAGTTGCGGAAGCATTGAGACAAGTTGTTTTAAGAACAGCTACTGACCGGATCAGTATTAATGACATAAGTCATGAAGAAATGATGGAACTTCCTCAAATTGCTATTGTTGCGGCATGCAGACGCTTAACAGATTAGGAGAATATTATGACAATGAAATTGCCGTATTATCCTGGATGTACTTTAAAAACAAATGCAAAGAATTTTGAAACTTCTACACTTGAAGTTGCGAAGGTCCTTGATATCGAACTGATCGAATTGCCGAGATGGAATTGCTGCGGTGTTGTAAGCTCCATTGTTACCGATAATCTAATGGAACATCTGGCGCCCATAAGAAATCTTATTCGTGTCCAGGAGATGAATGAGCAGGGTATGGTTGAAAAGGAGAACCGCTTGATCACACTTTGCTCCATGTGCTTCAATACTTTAAAAGGTTCCAATTTAAGAGTTAAGGAAAATCCGGATGAATTGGAAACAATAAATGATTTTATGGATAGGGAGAAGGATTATAAAGGGGAAGTGGAGGTAGTACATTTTCTTGAGATACTAAGAGACATTGGATTTGAGAAGATTAAAGAAAGTGTAAAAAAAGATATTTCCTCACTAACCATTGCTCCGTATTACGGATGTATGTTATTGCGGCCGAAAAATATTGCCATAGACAGCACCGAAGACCCGCAGATCGAAAGTGATCTTTTAGAAGCATTGGGAGTAAAAAGCGTTGAAAATCCATATAGGAAAATGTGTTGCGGCGCGCATCAAACTGTTCAAGATAAAGATGCCGTTGCAAGAAATACTTATACAATAATTACCGGTGCCCGCAAGGCAGGCGCGGATGCTATTATCACAAGTTGCCCGTTATGTGCGTTCAATCTTGATAATAGACAGAAGTTGGTGAAAGAGGTTCAGCCGGAATTCGAGAATATGCCCGTATTGTATTTTACGCAAGTTATGGCATTGGCATTTGGAATTGATGAAGAGTATATGGGTTTCGATCAAAATTATATTGATCCCAGACCGCTTTTAAAGAAAAAGAAGATATAAAGGAGATACGACATGGCGAAAGAAAAGAACATCAT